>JANMSZ010000512.1:0-13169 GCA_031389925.1 Hyphomicrobiales bacterium
TGCGGATCAGATTGAGCAGCACCTGCTGGACCTGCACCCGGTCGGCGATCACGAGATCGACCGCGGGATCGAACCGGAATTGCACGCGGATGCCGCGATCCTTGACGCCGACCAGCGACAGCGCGCTCGCTTCCTCGACCAGCTTGGTGACGCTTTCGACCCGGCGCTCGCTTTCGCCGCGCGCGACGAAATCGCGCAGCCGGCGGATGATCTGGCCGGCGCGGATCGCCTGATCGGCAGCGCTGTCCAAAGCTTCGCGCAGCGTCACCGATGGCCCATCGGTGGCGTTCACCAGCATGCGCCGCGAGCCTTCAATGTAGTTGGTAATCGCCGATAGCGGCTGATTGAGTTCGTGCGCCAGCGTCGAGGCCATCTCGCCCATCGCGGTGAGGCGGGAGATGTGCACAAGCTCGGACTGCAGTTCCTGCAACCGCACTTCGGTCTGCTGGCGTTCGGTCAAGTCGCGGATGAATCCCGTGAAAAACCGCTGATCGCCGGATTTCATTTCGCCGACCGCGAGTTCCATCGGGAAGGTCGATCCGTCCTTGCGTTGTCCGACGACGACGCGGCCGATGCCGATGATGCGGCGCTCGCCGGTGTTTCGATAACGCTGCAGATAACCGTCATGGCCCTCGCGGTACGGCGACGGCATCAGGGTCTTGACGTTTTGCCCGATGGCGTCTGCCGCGGGCAGGCCAAACAGCCGTTCGGCCGCGGTGCTGAACGATTTGATAATGCCTTTTTCGTCGATGACGATCATGGCCTCCGGCACGGTGTCGAGGATCGACTGCAAATGCGCCTCGCGCGCCAAAGCGTCGCGCGTCATCACGTTGGCGCGCCGGCGGCCGCTGTGCAGCAACTCGCCGCCCCAGGATATGCCGACGCCGATGATGGCGAAGGCTATGCTGTTGATGGTCGCCATGTCGACGATCGGCGGCGCGTCGGGAACGACGAAGTGCCGGGCCGCGATGCTCAGCGCCGTCGCCAGCAAACCGGGACCGAAGCCGCCGATGCCGGCGGTGATCAGCAAGGCCGGCATGAAGGAAAGATAGGCCGCTTCGTTGTGAAGAACAGGCTCGAGCAATGCGCGCCCCGCCAGCGTCAGCGCAACCAGGCAGGGCGCCACGCCGTATTGCCAGATCCGGTGCGGGTCGACCGGATAAATCATATATTTTACAATGCCTTGAGCCATAAAACGGTTGTGCCTATCGGACCATCAGACTGCGCCTAAATACCCCCGGGAAACCCCTTAGGGAGATTATCTGAATTTCGGGCGCGTGGCAGCGACGCTATCCATGATCATCGGATTTAGCGAGGACGCCACCATGCATACCCAGACAATGGTCAACCCCAGTTCGATCCGCCAGCCCGCGGCACGCTTTGCGCGGCCGGTTCCCGCGCTGCCACCGCACGCGACTTCGAACGCGATCGAGATGATGGGCGCGCCGATGCCGTTCGTCCGCAACGCCGAAATTTACGGCGAAAACGAGCCGGCCGAGTATCTCTACAAAGTCATCAGCGGTACGGTCCGCACCTACAAGGTGCTCAACGACGGCCGCCGCCAGATCGGCTTCTTCTATCTGCCGGGCGATGTGTTTGGCCTCGAAGTCGGCGACAAACACAGTTTCTCGGCCGAAGCGATCGCCGACTGCAAGGTGCTGGTCATCAAGCGCAGCAGCGTCATCGCCCTGGCCGCGCGTCAGACCGAAGTCGCCCGTCAGCTCTGGGAAATGACCGCGACCGAGCTGCGCCGGGTGCAGGATCACATCATGCTGCTGATCAAGACAGCGCAGGAGCGCGTCGCCGGCTTCCTCCTGGAAATGGCGGCCCGCACGCCCGGTGCGACCGAGATCGAATTGCCGATGTCGCGCCAGGACATCGCCGATTATCTCGGCCTGACCATCGAAACCGTTTCGCGCACGCTGACCCAGCTTGAAAATTCCGCGGCCATCGCCGTGCCGACTTCGCGTCGCATCGTGCTGCGCAATCGTGCCGCGCTGACCCGCATGAACGCTTAGAGCTCGACGCCGAACGTTGTCCTCCCCGACGTAGGTTCGGCTTCACTGCCCCGGCATTGCGATGCCGGGGCTTTTTTTACGTCCATTTGGCGCGGGCTTTGAGGCCGGCGGCTGCCTCTGTGGCCTGATGGTGCTACAGTTTCGAAAATGGCGGCATCAGACCGCCGGCCGGGAGGCAACATGACAACCTATGACGGCGTGGTGATCGGCGCCGGTCACAACGGCCTGACGACAGCCGCCTATCTGGCGCGCACGGGCCTCAAGATCGCGGTGATCGAGGCCAACGAACGCATCGGCGGCGGCTGCAGCACCGAGGAGCGCATCGCGCCCGGTCACAAGCTCAACCTGCACGCCAATTTCTACATGGGGCTATCGCATTGCCCACTGCTCAAAGATCTCGATCTGGCGCGCTACGGATTTTCTTACATCGAGTCGCCGGTGCAGCAGGCCGCGGTTTTCCGCGACGGCACCTGCATCACGGTGCACAAGGACCTCGACAAGACCTGCGAGTCGCTGGCGCGCTTTTCCAAACAGGACGCCGCGACCTTCCGCGAGCTCTGGAACACGTACTGTCTCGAGATGCGGCCGCTATTGGTGTCGCTGATGTACAACGCGCCGATGCTGCTCGATCAGATTATCGAGCGGCTCAGCGGCGCGAAGGCGAAGGAGTTGCTGTCGCACGCCAAGCACGACCGGTTCAGCGTGGTGCGCAAGCATTTCGTCGATGAGCGCATCCGCACGCTGTTCACATCTTATATGCATGTCATCACCACCGAGAATGTGATGGGCTCGGGCATCGTGTTCCCGGCGATCTTCGCCAATATCGCCAGCTTTACACTGCCAGTCGGCGGCGCGGTGGCGCTGCCTTTGGCGCTCAAGCGCGTTGTCGAGGACTGCGGCGGCATTGTCCTCACCGGCAAGGCGGTGAAGGATATCAAGGTCGAAAGCGGCCGCGCCACCGGCGTGACGCTGTCGGACGGCACCTTCGTGGCTGCCCGGAAATTCGTCGCCAGCGCGATCGACTTTCCGCGCACCGTCGAGATGGCCGGCGAGGAGCTGTTCCCCGAGCCGGTGCGCGAGAAGGCGAGGGACTGGCACTGGGGCAATCACAGCCTGGTGACGCTGCATCTCGCGCTGAAAAATCCGCCGGCCTATCGCGCCGAGAGTTTCGATCCGGCGATGAAGAACGCCTACAACATCTTCTTCGGTATGGACGACATCGACCAGGTCGCGAGTTGCTTCGACGACTGCGCCGCCAAGAAATTCCCCAAAGTTCTGATGGGCAACGGCGCCTGCAACAGCGAATTCGATCCGAGCTACGCGCCGCAGGGCAAGCACACCGCGTTCTGGTGGCCCTTCGCGCCTTATTCGGTCGATGGCGGACCGGAGAATTGGGACAAGAACCGCGCTGATTATACCCAGCGCATCCTCGACTACTGGCGCGTCTATGCGTCCAACCTCGAGGGCGACAATCTGCTCGGCACGTACTTGTTCACGCCGAAGGATGTGGAATCGCTCAATGCCAATATGCGGCAGGGCGCGGTGCGCATGGGCGCCTATGTGCCGAACCAGCTCGGCATCAACCGGCCGCATCCGCTGATGCCCGGCTCGCGCACGCCGGTGGAGGGGCTTTATCTCTGTGGCTCGTCCTCGGGCAATGGCGGCGGCGTCAACGGCGCACCGGGCTATATCGCTGCCAATGCCATCGTCGACGACCTCAAGTTGACGCGCTCCTGGACACCGGTGCCGCCGCCGGAATGGCGGCATTAGCGGCATCATCGTCCGGTTGACCTGAATCAACACCGCCGCCGGCTTTGCATGGTGTCATGGTTTCCAAACATTTGGAGGTCCGCCATGAAAGCCGAAGATGTCATGACTCGCGACGTCATTTCGATCGATCCGGATGCCACCGTGTTGCAGGCGGCCCGCCTCATGCTGCAGCATCGCATCAGCGGTCTGCCGGTGATCGACGCCAAGGGCGAACTGGTCGGCGTGCTGTCGGAAGGCGACTTCTTGCGCCGCCGCGAGACCAATACGGAAAAACGGCGTTCGCGCTGGCTCGAATTCCTGATGGGCCCGGGGCGCATGGCCGCCGAGTATAGTCATTCGCACGGCTGCAAGGTCTCCGAGGCGATGAGCCCCAATCCACAGACCGTCAGCGAGACCGCCTCGCTCGAAGACATCGTCGAACTGATGGAGCGCTATCGCATTAAGCGCGTGCCGGTGCTGTGCGGCGGCGAGGTCGTCGGCATCGTGACGCGGTCCAATCTCATGCGCGCCATGGTCAGCGTGGCGCGCGCCGCGCCGCCGACCGCCACGGACGATATGGCGATCCGTCAGCGGCTGATGGACGAAATTCAGAAGGCGGAATGGGCTCCGAGCGCGACCATCGATGTCGTGGTGCGCGACGGCATCGTCGAATTCTGGGGCGCCATCATCGACGAACGCCAGCGCGAGGCGCTCAAGGTCGCCGCCGAAAACATCGCGGGCGTCAAAGCCGTGAAGGATCACCTGGTCTGGGTCGAGCCGATGTCCGGCATGGCGATCGAGCCGCCGGACGTGAAGCGGGCGGGCTAGCCCCTCCCGGAAACTACGTAGTTTTGATCCTGCTCAATTCATTGGCTGGGAGTCCGCGGATCATCGTGCCCAAGAAGAGCCTTTGCCCTGGAGGGAACCATGTCGACTACCGCTCAACCTGCGATGAGCGCCGCCCCGCAACCGGTTGAAAAGGAAAAAGGCTGGATCGCCTCGAACTGGGGCCTGTTGGCCGCAGTTGCCGTGCTGGTCGTCATTATGTTGTTGCCGACGCCGGCCGGATTGCCGGTCGCCGGCCACCGTATGCTCGCCATCCTTGCCTTCGCCGTCATCATCTGGATGACCGAAGCGATCGATTACGCGGTTTCGGCCATCGTCATCGCCGTCTTGATGGCGTTCCTGCTCGGCCTGGCGCCCAGTGTCGCAGACCCGAAGGTTCTGCTCGGCACCAGCCGCGCGTTGACCTTGGCCTTCGGCGGCTTCGCCAACACCGCGTTGGTACTGGTTGCTTCCGCGTTGTTTCTGGCGGCGGCGATGTCGGTGACCGGTCTGGACAAGCGTATCGCGCTCAGCATTCTGTCCCGCGTCGGCACCAAGACCAGCCACGTCGTCGTCGGTACGATCCTGGTCGGCTTCGTGATCGCGCTGATGGTGCCGTCGACCACCGCGCGCGTCGCCTGCCTGGTGCCCATCACCCTCGGTATCATCGGCGCCTTCGGCGTCAACAAGCGCAGCGCCTTCGCCAGCATGTTGATGATCACGACGGTGCAGACCGCCAGCATCTGGAATGTCGGCATTAAGACGGCGGCGGCGCAGAACATGGTCGCCATCGGCTTCATCGAGAAGTCGTTCAACCAGACCATCACCTGGCTGACCTGGTTTATCGCCGCCGCTCCGTTCGCCATTCTAATGTGCATCGCGCTCTATTTCGTCATGATGTACATGATGAAGCCGGAAGTGGCGGAAGTTCCCGGCGGCCGCGAAGGCATTCGCAAATCGCTGGCCGATCTCGGCCCGATGAAGGGCTCCGAGTTCAAGCTGCTGATTCTGTCCGTCACCTTGATCGCCTTCTGGGCGACCGAAGGCGTCCTGCATAAATTCGACACCAGCACGACCACGATCACCGCGGTCGCGCTGATGTTCATGCCCGGCTTCGGCATTCTGACCTGGAAAGACGCCCAGGCGCGGATCCCGTGGGGCACGGTCATCCTGTTCGGCGTCGGCATCAGCCTCGGCACCGCTTTGCTCCAGACCAATGCCGCGACCTGGCTCGCCAACATCGTGGTCGCCGAGTTCGGCCTCAAGAACGCGACGGCTCTGTTCATCCTCGGCGTGATGAGCCTGTTCCTGGTCGTCATCCATCTCGGCTTCGCCAGCGCCACCGCGCTCGCCGCCGCCATGATCCCGATCGTGATCGCCGTGCTCAAGGGCGTGGCGACGCCCGGCATCAACGTCATCGGCATGACGATGCTGCTGCAGTTCGTGGTCAGCTTCGGCTTCATCCTGGTGGTGAACGCGCCGCAGAACATGGTTGCCTACGGCACCGAGACCTTCACGGCGCGCGACTTCGTCCGTACCGGCTTTGTGCTCACGATCATCGCGCTCGGTCTGGTGATGCTGCTCAGCGCCACCTACTGGCACTGGCTCGGCTACGTCTAAAGAGGAACAGCTGGCGCGGATAAAGCGCCGCTCATTTGACCTGGATCAAGGGTGCCGTGCGGGCCTTGGCGGATATTACCGCCGAGGCCTTTCCTCATTCCGGTACGTGAACACGGACACACAGCATGGCGCACGCTCTCGCACCTCAGAAAACCATGACACTTGGCGAAGGCAGTCTCGCGCTGACGATGGGCGCGCTGGCGCTGCTGTCGATCGTCATCGCGGCCAAGGCCTACACGCCGGAATATGCCTTCCACGCCTATCTTTTCACCGCGGCCAGCATCGGCGCGGTATTCGCAATCATCAACCGCTACTACGAGCGCCCGGCGGCGCGCCCGCCGCTGACCATCGACGGCAAACCGAATTACAACATGGGCCCGGTCAAATTCTCGACCGTCGCCGCCATGTTCTGGGGCATCGCCGGCTTCACCGTCGGTCTTGTTATCGCGCTGCAGCTCGCGTTTCCGGTGCTCAACCTCGATCTGCCCTGGACCACGTTCGGCCGCTTGCGCCCGCTGCACACCTCGGCGGTGATCTTCGCCTTCGGCGGCAACGTGCTGATCGCGACGTCGTTCTATGTCGTGCAGCGCACCTGCCGCGCGCGGCTTGCCGGCGATCTGTCGCCGTGGTTCGTCGTGCTTGGCTATAACTTCTTCATCCTGATCGCCGGCACGGGCTATCTGCTGGGCATCACGCAATCCAAAGAATATGCCGAGCCGGAATGGTACGCCGATCTCTGGTTGACCATCGTCTGGGTGACGTATCTGCTGGTGTTCCTCGGCACGCTGTGGCGGCGCACCGAGCCGCACATCTACGTTGCCAACTGGTTCTATCTCGCCTTCATCATCACCATCGCCGTGCTGCACCTTGGCAACAACGCGTCGGTGCCGCTATCGATCTTTTCGCCGAAATCCTACATCGTCTGGTCCGGCGTGCAGGATGCGATGGTGCAGTGGTGGTACGGCCACAACGCGGTCGGCTTCTTCCTCACCGCCGGCTTCCTCGCCATCATGTATTACTTCATCCCGAAGCGGTGCGACCGGCCGGTCTATTCCTATCGCCTATCGATCATCCACTTCTGGTCGCTGATCTTCCTCTATATCTGGGCCGGTCCCCATCATCTGCACTACACCGCGCTGCCCGACTGGGCGCAGACGCTCGGCATGACGTTCTCGATCATGCTGTGGATGCCCTCATGGGGCGGCATGATCAACGGCATCATGACGTTGTCCGGCGCCTGGGACAAACTGCGCACCGATCCCGTGCTGCGCATGATGGTGGTGTCGGTGGCGTTCTACGGCATGTCGACCTTCGAAGGTCCGATGATGTCGGTGAAGGTCGTCAATTCGCTCTCGCACTACACCGACTGGACCATCGGCCACGTGCATTCCGGCGCGCTCGGCTGGGTCGGCTACATTTCATTCGGCGCCATCTACTGCCTGGTGCCGTGGCTGTGGAACAAGCAGCTGTACTCGCTCAAGCTGGTGAACTGGCACTTCTGGCTCTCGACCATCGGCATCGTGTTTTACATCACGGCGATGTGGGTGTCGGGAATCCTGCAAGGCCTGATGTGGCGCGCCTACACCGATCTCGGCTTCCTCGAATATTCCTTCGTCGAGACCGTCGAGGCGATGCATCCCTTCTACATCATCCGTGCGCTCGGCGGCTTCCTGACCTGTCCGGCGCGCTGATCATGGTCTGGAACCTCTGGAAAACAGTGAACACGGCGGAAGCCGCCCAACCTGCCGGCCTCGCGCTGGCGCCGGCGGAATAGGCGGGAACGAACATGTCATTCTGGCAAAAACACGCGATCTTCGAGAAGAACTCCATCGTCCTGGTCATCGGTATCCTGGTCGTGATCGCGATCGGTGGTCTGGTCGAAATCGTCCCGCTGTTTTACCTCAAGAACACCATCGAGAAAGTCGACGGCGTGCGGCCCTATACGCCGCTTGAGCTCGCCGGCCGCAACATCTACGTGCGCGAAGGCTGCTATCTCTGCCATTCGCAGATGATCCGGCCGCTGCGCGACGAGGTCGAGCGCTACGGTCACTACTCACTCGCGGCCGAGAGCATGTACGACCGGCCGTTCCAGTGGGGCAGCAAGCGCACCGGGCCCGATCTCGCCCGCGTCGGCGGCAAGTATTCCGACGACTGGCACCGCGATCACATGCGCGATCCGCGCTCGGTGGTGCCGGGCTCGGTCATGCCGGCCTATTCATGGATGGAGAATGTCGATCTCGATTACGCGAACGTGGCGCAGGACCTGAAGGTGCAGGCGCTGCTCGGCGTGCCCTATTCGAAAGAGATGATCGACAACGCCGTCGCCGACATCGTGACGCAGGCCACCACCGACAGTCCTGACGCTGCCGATCTCGCCAAGCGCTACTCGAAGGTGCAGGCCCGCGACTTCGACGGCAACCCGAACCGCGTCAGCGAAGCCGACGCGCTGATCGCCTACCTGCAGCTCTTGGGCACGCAGGTGGATTTCAAGCTCTATGACGACAAAGCCAACATCCGGTGACAGCCGAGGAACTCAAGTAATGGACCCAACCTATCGAGCCTTGGCCGAGTTCGCCCAGACCTGGGGCCTCGCCTATTTCGTCGTGATCTTCGCCTCGGTGCTGGCCTACGCGCTATGGCCGTCACGTAAGCGACAATTCGATGAAGCGGCGCGCATTCCGCTGCGGGAGGACTGACCTGTGGCTGACGAACATAAACAAATCGATGCCGTCACCGGCACCGCGACCACCGGCCACGAGTGGGACGGCATTCGCGAGCTCAACACGCCCCTGCCGCGCTGGTGGCTGTGGACGTTCTACGCCTGCATCATCTGGTCGGTCGGCTACTGGATCGTTTATCCGGCCTGGCCGTTGTTGACGAGTTCGACGCAAGGCGTGTTCGGCTGGAATACGCGCAGCGCCATTATCGCCGACCTTGACGAGTTGAAGATCCAGCGCGGCCCGATGATGGCCAAGCTCGCCAACGCATCGCTCGCGGAGATCGCCGCCGATCCGAAGCTCACCGATTTCGCCCGCGCGGTCGGCCGTCCGGCCTTCGCCGACAACTGCGCGCCGTGTCACGGCGGTGGCGGCGGCGGCGCCAAGAACTATCCGAACCTCAACGACGACGATTGGCTGTGGGGCGGCAAGCTCGACGACATCGCGCAGACCATTCGCTTCGGCGCACGCTCGACCGACGACAAAGGCCGCCAGGGCAACATGCCGCCCTTCGCGTCCGTCCTGAAAGCCAACGAAGTGTCGGCGGTGGCCGATTTCGTCCGCTCATTGTCCGGCCTGAGCACCGAGAAGGGCGTCGACTTGGCGCTCGGCAAGAAGGTCTACGCCGACAATTGCGCGGTCTGTCACGCCGATAACGGCAAAGGGAACCGCGAACTGGGTTCGCCCAATCTGGCCGACAAGGTCTGGTTCTACGGGCCGGACAAGGAAACCATCATGCTGGGCGTGCGCAATGGCCGCGGCGGCGTGATGCCGGCCTGGAACACGCGTTTGCCCGATTCCACCATCAAGGCGCTGACGATCTACGTCCACACCCTCGGCGGCGGCGAGAAATAGGGCATTTCTGGGGGGATCTCGGCCCGGCCAGTACGTCCCGGCCGGGCCGTTTCATTGAGACAGATCAATGAGATTTTGCCTGCGGAGCCTAGGGTTTTTGCCAAGGCGGCGTAAAGGCGAAACGGTCCATGACAGCTCTCGAAGAACTCGTGAAAGACGCTGAAGTGCGGCCGGCCCGCGCGGTGGCGCCGGCCAGCGTGCTGCCGTTCGAGGTTGACGAAGAAGGCCCGCTCTACGCCGCTCCGAAACGGATTTATCCGCAGAGCGTGCACGGCACGTTCCGGCGGATCAAATGGACGGTCCTGCTCGTCACCCTCGGCATCTATTATCTGCTGCCCTTCGTGCGCTGGGATCGCGGACCGAACGCGCCGAGCCAGGCGGTGCTGATCGATTTTCCCGGCCGCCGTTTCTATTTCTTCTTCATCGAGCTGTGGCCGCAGGAAATCTATTATCTCACCGGCCTCTTGATCCTGGCCGCGATCGGGCTGTTCCTGATGAACGCGCTCGCCGGCCGGGTGTGGTGCGGCTATCTCTGCCCACAGACCGTTTGGACCGATCTGTTTTTCGCCATCGAGCGTTTCTTCGAAGGCGACCGCCGCGAGCATATGCGCCGCGACGCGCAACCATTGACCGCCAACAAGCTGCTGCGCAAAACCGGCAAGCATTTCACCTGGCTGCTGGTGGCGTGGTGGACTGGCGGCGCCTGGGTTTTGTATTTCGCCGACGCGCCGACGCTGGTCAAAGACCTGGCGACCGGCAATGCGCCGTTCACTGCCTATCTGTGGATCGGCATCCTCACGGTGACGACCTACACGCTCGCCGGCCACATGCGCGAGCAGGTCTGCCTGTACATGTGCCCGTGGCCGCGCATCCAGGCGGCGCTGACCGACGAATACGCGCTCAACGTCACCTATCGCTATGACCGTGGCGAGCCGCGCTATTCGGTCAAGAAGTCCGAGCAGTTGCGCGCGCTCGGCCAGCCGGCCGGCGACTGCGTCGACTGTCTGCAATGCGTCCATGTCTGCCCGACCGGCGTCGATATCCGCGGCGGCGCCAATCTGGGCTGCATCCAATGCGGCCTTTGCATCGATGCCTGCGACAATGTGATGAGCAAGCTCGGCCGCGCCACGCGCCTGATCGCCTACGACACCGACGTCAACATCAAGCAGCGCATGGCGGGCAAGCAGCCGTTCGTGAAACTGATCCGCATGCGCACGCTGCTCTACGCCGCGGTGATCGCGATCGCCGGCGGCATCATGATCTTCACGCTGGCGACGCGCGACAGCGAAGGTATCAGCATCATCCACGACCGCAATCCGATGTTCGTGCGGCTGTCCGACGGCGCGTTGCGCAACGGCTACGTCATCCGCATCGTCAACAAGCGCCTCAAGCACCGCGATTTCATCGTCGCCGTCGATGGCCTGCCATCGACGCTGATAGATTACGTCGGCCTGCCGCCGCGCAACGACGGCCGTCAATTGGTGTCGGTCGGTCCCGACACGACGCGCGAAGTGCGTGTCGTCGTCACCGACTACGCCACCACGCCGCCGGCGCCCTCGACCACCATTCTGTTCAGACTGATCGACATCGATTCCGGCGAGGTCGCCGAAATGCGCGACCACTTCTTCGGACCGTAAAGGACGATTGCCATGAGCGCCCACCGCGACACACGTGAGATCACCGGCCGCACCGTGCTGCTGTGGTTTCTTGGCTTCTTCGGCGTGGTCTTCGCCGTCAACGGCGTGCTGGTGCAGGCCGCGACCTCGACCTTCCGCGGCATGGAAACCGGCAGTTCCTACAAGGCCGGTCTGTTGTTCAAGGCCGATCTCGAATCGGCGCAGCGCCAGGAGGCCTTGCACTGGCAGGTCGGCGGCAAGCTCTCGCGCGACCGCGCCGGCGAAGCCGTGCTCGACATCAGCGCGCGCGACGCCCAGGGCGCGGCGCTGGCCGGTCTGACCGCGGTCGCGCGGCTTGCCCATCCGGCCGATGCCAATCTCGATCAGACCGTCGCGTTGCGGAACATCGGCGCCGGCGCCTTTCGCGGCGAGGCCAAAGCGCCGCCCGGCCAATGGGAATTGATCGTCGATCTGTTCCGCGGCGACGAGCGCCAGTTTCGCTCGCGCAGCCGCGTGACGTTAAGGTAGCGCATGATCCCGAAAAGTGGGAACCGGTTTTCGGATTAGATCATGCGCAAGGAAAATACGATGGCCGCGGAAGTCCTAGACCTCTCGCTTTACGCCAAGCCGGAAGGCAACGGCACGCTCGGCATGGAGCTGGCGGTCGACGGCATTGCCTGCGGCGCCTGCATCGCGCGCATCGAAGGTGCGGTGAAGCGGCTGCCCGGCGTCACCGACGCGCGGCTCAACTTCACCAACCGCCGCCTGCACGTCGCCTGGTCGGGCGGCGTGTTCAAGCCGGCGCAGATCCTCACCACACTCGAAGGCATCGGCTATAGCGGTCATCCGTTCGTGCCGCTGCGTGCCGAGCAGGAAGAGGCGGCCGAAGCCCGCCGCCTGACGCGCTGTCTGGCGGTCGCCGGGTTCGCGGCGATGAACGTCATGTTGCTGTCGGTATCGGTATGGTCCGTCAATGGCACCGAGATCTCGCCGGAGACGCGTGACTTCTTCCACTGGGCCTCGGCGCTGATCGCGCTGCCGGCGGGCGCCTATGCCGGCCGGCCGTTCTTCGAGAGCGCCTGGCAGGCGTTGCGCGTGCGCCGCGTCAACATGAACGTGCCGATCTCGCTCGGCGTCATTCTGGCTTTGGGCATGTCGGTGGTCGAGACCGCCAATCACGCCGAGCACGCTTATTACGATTCCGCGCTGATGCTGCTGTTCTTTTTGCTGGTCGGGCGCACGCTCGACCACGCCATGCGCCGCAAGACGCGCGCCGTCGCCGGTAATCTGGCGGCGTTGAAGGGCGAGACCGCGCATCGCTTCGATGGCGACGAACTGGTCCGCGTGCCGGTGGCCGCGATCGTGGCTGGCGACCGCTTGCTGGTGAAAGCCGGCGAGCGCGTGCCGTCCGACGGCACAGTGCTGACCGGAAATTCCGAAGTCGACGAGAGCCTGATCACCGGCGAGACGGCGCGCCGCAAGGTCGGCGCCGGCGCCACGATCTATGCCGGCAGCATGAACGATGCCGGCACGCTGACGATGCGAGTCACGGCCGGTGGCGCCGCCACGTTGGTCGACGAGATCGAGAAGCTGCTGGAAAAAGCGGCGAGCGCGAAGTCGCACGCCATGCGTCTCGCCGACCGCGCTGCGCGCATTTACGCGCCGGTCGTGCATCTGACCGCCGCGCTCACCTGTGCCGGCTGGCTGATCGCTGGCGCCAGCGTTCACGACGCGGTCGTCACGGCGATCGCGGTGCTGATCATCACGTG
>JANMSZ010000538.1:0-2062 GCA_031389925.1 Hyphomicrobiales bacterium
GCGCGGCCGCGGTTGTTCCAGGCGCGCGCATGCGCCGGCACAGCCGCGAGCGCGCGGTCGAAGTTGGCAACCGCTTCGGCATAGCGCCCGAACTCCGATAGCGCATTGCCGCGATTGTAAAGAACGTTGGGGTGGCCGGGCATCAGCGCCAGCGCGGCGTCGAAATCGCTCAGCGCCTCGGCATGTTGGCCCAGCGCGGCCTTGGCGGCGCCGCGGTTGAGCAAAGCCTCGCCGTTGCGCGGCTCGCGCCGCAGCACCTGCTCGAAATTGGCGAGCGCGTCCTGCGGACGGTTGAGCGTCAGCAGCGCCGCGCCGCGATTTTGCAGCGCCTGCAGGTCGTCCGGCTTGATCGCCAGCGCCTTGTCGAGGCAGTCGAGCGCGTCGGCGTCGCGCTTGAGGGCGTGCATCACATTGGCGAGATTGATCAGCGCTTCGGTGGCGCGCGGGTTGATCTTGAGCGCCGCCGTGATGAGCCGCAGCGCTTCGCCCATCTGGCCGGCTTGCGCCTTGAGCGAACCGAACAGATGCAGCGCGTCGAAATAGTCCGGCGCCGCCTTGACGATACGCGCGTAGATCTTCTCGGCCTCGCGCAGCCGGCCGGCGCGATGCAAGCCGACGGCTTCCTGCATGGCCTGGTCGATATTGAATCGCGGTGGCTGCACAGCGGCTCGCGGCGTTTGCGCCCGCTGATGCAGGCTTGAGACCGCGACATTGGTGGCGCCGGTGCGATTGTCAATGAGGCCGGCGGGGACGTGAACTCAGCCGTTGCGCTGGCGCTTCTGCCGAGCACGTTGCGGCCGGTCGGTCGTGCCCGGATAGAACAAATTGCGGTCGCACGATCCGCCGGCGCCGCGCGCCGTCATCATGCATTGCTCGTAACTGACAAAGCCGCAATTCGTGCCGCCGCCGCCGTCAATATCGCTGTAATTGATGCACCAGGGATATTCGATCGCCGCGGCGGGCTGGGTGAAGGATGACATTGCCGCGACAGCAAGGCCGGCGGCGAGCGCACCATTGAATTTGGTCATGACGGTTCTCCCGGTTGTTGCGCTCGAAGGCTAGTTGCTCGAATGGCGCTTGCGCGGGCGTTGCCGCTGGTCGCTGGCCGAGCCCGGAAAGAACCCATTAGTTTCGCAGGATCCGCCGGCGCCGCGCGCCGTCATCATGCACTGCTCGTAGCTCACGAAGCCGCAATTGCGGCCGCCGCCATTGGGACCGCCGCCGTATTGAACGCACCATGGATATTCAATCGCAGCCGCCGCCGGCTGCGAGAAGGAAGACATCGCTGCGAGCAGGATCGCGCTGGAAAGCGCCAATTTGAACCTGGTCATGGTTGCTGTCCTTATTCGGGTGAAACGTTTGAGTTCTGTCAGCACTAAACCCGTGGCCGGGCGTTCTAGTTCATGGCGCCGATAAAACTTATCGGGTTTGACCGGGCAGTGCGGAATCTGTACGGATTTCCGGTACCGGAGATGTGGCCGAGTGGCTGAAGGCGGCGGTTTGCTAAACCGTTATACGCTCCAAAGGCGTATCGAGGGTTCGAATCCCTCCGTCTCCGCCAATCTTTCGATGTAATTCAATTCGAACCCTCGATATTCAGCGCGTGCCGCCGCGCGCCAGAACGGCCCCGGCAAAGCCGGGGCCTTTGGGTTCGAATCTCTCCGTCTCCTTACCTTCCGGCCCACCGAGTTCCGACGTCAGCGGAACATCTGAACGCCGCGGCGGGCCTCTAAGGGCCGGAATTCGAATCGTCCTACCAGGGTACTGCCCAAAATTTGGCTAGCGGGGGGCTTGGGGGGCGATTCCCATGCCTTGCAAATAGGCGCGACGTCGCGCACCGGCCGGGCAAAAGCGGGCAAATTGTTCGCGCATCTGCCGCCGCAGCACACCCAAGACAGTATCATAAGGCTGATGTTCGCCGCTAAGTTGCGCCGAGATTCGACATTAAACCATTGTTATTGCTCATAAAATATAATCTATGCAAAGCCGTCCGAAAGGGTGCCGCGGAGGCTGTCGAGGCCCATTTCGAATGCGTGTTTTTTGCGCAACACTCACTTGAAAA
>JANMSZ010000544.1:0-12744 GCA_031389925.1 Hyphomicrobiales bacterium
CTTCCAGTTCCTCGGCGTCATCCTGATCACCGCCATTCCCTACGGCATCTACGACCTGGTCGAGGCCATGGACAACGTCGAGTCCGCGGAAGCGGCCGGCGATCACTATCCGACCACCCGTGTGCTGACCGCCGACGGCGTGGTTAGCTTGATTGGTTGCTTGATGGGTAACCCATTTATTAACGCGGTCTATATCGGCCATCCCGGCTGGAAGGCGATGGGCGGCCGCATCGGCTACTCGGCGGCGACCGGCCTGATGGTGATCGTGCTGTCGTGGTTTGGCGTCATCTCCTTGATGCTCGCCGTCATTCCCGTGGTCGCGATATCTCCGATCCTGCTCTACATTGGCATGCTGATCTGCGCGCAAGCGTTCCAGACCACGCCGCGCGAGCACGCACCGGCGATTGCCTTGGCGATCACGCCGCATCTCGCGGCCTGGGCGACGGTGCTGCTCGGCGGCGCGCTGGGTGCTGCGGGCATGAATTTCGGCGCCCAACACGCGCCCGAGTTCGTCGCCAAGATGGCGCAGAATGGCGTGCTGTTCCACGGTCTCGAGGTGATGGGCGGCGGCTCGATCCTGACGGGCCTCGTGCTTGGCGCCATCGCGGTGTTCGTGATCGACCGCAAGTTCATCAACGCCTCGGCCTTCTCGCTCGCCGGCGCGGTGCTGACATACTTTGGCTTCATGCATGGCGAAGCCATCGGCATCGGCAACGGTCTCGGCGTGACGCCGTCGGTCACGCTGGCCTACCTGATCGTGGCCGGTTTCCTGTTCTTGCTCACCAAGCAGCCTGCTTTCGCCGGCGCGCCCGCCAAAGCGGTCCCCGCCGAATGACGGCGCGGCGCGACGACTGATGCGGGTTTTTAGTCTGCCCCGCTGGCCATCGGTCCCTTCACGGGGGGCCGGTGGCCTCTTTGTTACCGAACTTCGATCTTGCTGAAGATGGTGACGTTGAGGTCGATTTTCTCGGCCGCCAGCGTTATCGACGTCGACAAAACCTCGCCGGGATGCAGCTTGCCGCTGGCGATGGCGTTGCGAACGACCTTTTCCAACTCGCGTTGCGCGGTGAAATTGACGTTTTTCAGGAACAGGCCGACCGCCGTTTTGACTGCCGCGTCATTCATAAAGCCACCTTACACCTGCGCTTGCGCGCGAATTCAAGTTTAACGGGCCGCGCCCTTGCGCGACTGGTTAATGCGCACGGCGCCGCTCATACGACGATGACAGGGCAATGACGGGTTCCCCCGCCGCGTTATCTGTATTTATAAATTCCGATAGCGGGCGTTTCGATATTAATCGATATTGCCTGGCAAGAGAATTCTTGGTGCACTGCACGGACAGGCTTGGCCCGCGGGCGCCCAGATCGCAAACCAGCGCCGCAGTTATGGAGAACTCCGTTGAGTATCTTTTCCCAGGGAAAAAGCGAGCGAGACATGAAAAGCGCCAAGGAAGAAGTCCGGTTCAGTGATGCCCCGTCGGGTAAGCCGGAAATCGTGTCCACGCTCGGTCACGGCATGCTGGTTACCGGCAACATCGTTTGCACCGGCGCCATGCACATCTTTGGCCGCGTCGTCGGCGACATTCATGCTTCGCAGCTCGTGATCTGCGAAGGCGCCAAGGTCGAGGGCAAGATCATCGCGCCCGATCTCGTGGTGCAAGGCGAATTCAAGGGCACCATCAGCGGCAACAACGTCAAGCTGCAGAGCACCGCGGTGGTCGATGGCGAGATCTTCAACAAGTCGCTGACCATCGAGCAGAACGCGCTGTTCGAAGGCGTGGCGCGCCGTCTCGACAAGCCGGTGGCGGCGCCTTCGGCCAGCCAGGCTCCCGTCGAAACCGCGGCGCCGGCTTTGGCGCCGCAGGCTGCACCGGACCTGAAAGTCGTCAGCTAAGTTCGGATTTAGACGTTTAACGGCAGCGCCTCTCGCGGCGCTGCCGTTTGCTTTCCTGCTACTGCTTCATCAACCCGCAATAGCGCGCGGCGCCGTTGGCCCAGCAGCCGGTGCGCACGCAATTGGCCTGACTGGCGCGGCAGTTTTCCGCGCACTGTTTGGCTTGCGGGCTGGCCGATTTCCCGCAAGCGGTGACGCAGGTCTTGTTCTCGCCGTTGCATTTCATCGGTTCGGCCGACGCCATCTGCACGCTCAAGAGAAGTAGCGTTGCTGCGGCAATCGCTCTGATCGTCATTTCGGTTCCCGTCTCTCTATTCGGCTTTGGCGCCGGATTTCTTGACGATCGCCGACCATTTGGTCTCCTCGCGGTCGATATCGGCGGCATATTCGTCCGGCGTGGTCGGCATTGGGTCGGAGCCTTCGACCGCCAAGCGGTTCTTCACCTCGTCGCTGGCCAGGGCACCGCGCAGCGCGGCGTTGAGCTTGTCGACGATGGGACGTGGTGTGCCGGCCGGTGCGATGATGCCGTAATGCAGCACTGCCTCGAAGCCGGGGAGGCCGGATTCCGCGACCGTCGGCACATCGGGGAAGATTGGGGAACGTGTAAGACCGGTCACTGCGATGGCGCGCAGGCGGCCTTCCTTTACGAGGCCGATGGCCGCCGCCGGCGACGAGAAATAGAGGGCGACGTGGCCGCCGACGACGTCGGTCAGCGCCTGTCCTGTACCCTTGTAGGGGATATGTGTGAGCTCGATGCCGGCCGTGACGGCGAACAGCACCGTGCTCAGATGAATGCCGCTGCCATTGCCGGCCGAGGCATAATTGATCTTGCCCGGCTGCGTTTTGGCGAGCACGATCAACTCCCGCACGTTCTTCGCGGGCAGCGACGGGTGGACGAGAATGACCAGCGCGCTGTTGGCGATCAGGCCGACCGGGGCGAAGTCCTTGCGCGGATTGTAGCCGGCATCGGGGTAGAGCGTCGGCGCGATGGCCAGCGTTCCGGTGCCGCCGATGGCGAGCGTGTAGCCGTCGGGCGCGGCCTTGGCGAGTTGGCGCGTGGCAATCGAGCCGCCCGCGCCGCCCCGATTCTCGACGACGATCTGCTGGCCGAGTGCCGTGCTCATTCGTCCGGCGACGCCGCGCGCCATCGCGTCGTTACCGCCGCCCGCGGCATAGGGAACGATTAATGTGATCGGCCGTGACGGGTAATCGGTCGTCTGTGCGGCTGCCGCCAGCGGCCACAATGCGATGGCCGCACCGATCCCTTTGATAAACGTACGCCGTTGCATGCTGCTTCCCCCAATTTTCTTTCTAATGAATGACCGCGCCTGAGCGCGGCATGATCGCGCCGTGATGGCGGATAACCTGGCCGGCCAGTCTGTGCGCTGCTGTCGCCGCCTCGTTGACGCTGCGTCCCTCAAGCCGCGCCGCGAGATAGCCGGCGTTGAAGCCGTCACCGGCGGCGGACGAATCCACTGGAACCAATACATCCGGCACGGGCACGGTGTCGCGTTGGCCGCCGCTCGCGACCAGCGCGCCGTTCGGCCCGTTCTTCACCACAATCTCACCGACACCGAACGCTTGCAGCCGCTCGATGGTGGCTTCGGGCGAAGGGTCGCCCCACAGCACCGCTTCGTCGTCATAGGCCGGCAGCGCGATGTCGACGCGCTTGAGCGCTTCGGCAAACACCGTGCGCGTGCGCGAGAGATCGCCATGCCAGCCATGCGGGCGGAAATTGCCGTCGAAGGCGATCCTGGCGCCGTTGCCGCGCGCCAGTTCGACCGCGGCGAGAAACCGCCCCAGCCCGACATTGGAATAAAGCGACAGCGTGATGCCGGAGAAATAGATCAGCCGCGCCGCCGCCATGGCCTCCGCGATCCGGCTCCAGTGCGGCAGTTCGAACAGGCTGTTCGCCGGCGCCGCATCGCGCCAATAATGCGTGCGGCGCTCGGCATTCTTGCCGGCATCGACCAGCGCCAGAGCCGGCAGCCGGCCGGGCACGCGCAGGATCAAATCGGTGGCGATGCTTTCGGCCTTTGCCAGCGCCACGATGGCGTCGGAGAACGCGTCGTCGCCGAGCGCGGTGGCGAATGCGGCCGGTGCGCCGGCGCGCGCCAGATAGATCGCGGCATTGAAGGTATCGCCGGAACTCGCCAGCGCGAACCGGCCATCGGCGCCGCGCGCCTGTTCCACGATCGCCTCGCCGACGCAGATCACGCGTTTGGCCTGCTCGCTCATGCAGGCTTCCTACCACGGACTGGTCGCAAGCGTAACTGGTCCTCCTGCCCACCAGGCAGTCAGATGTGGTTTTGCAAGCGGCAAGCATGTTACCTTGGCGCCGGGCAGGGCGCGCTGGGGGCGGCGTGGCCTGGGACCGGAAAAATCCGGCCGAACAATAATTTATGCGCTGGTTCAGCCGGCGCTGTGGGGAAACGATGGCTGAGGAATTAAAGGCCGATTCTGTCATTTCGGCGGAAGCTCTGCGCAAAGCGGAGGAATACGTCCAGCAGGAGGAAGGCGCCGGCAACCGGCTCTCCGGTTGGGCCGGCATGATCGTGACGGCGATCGCCGTCGCGATGACGCTGTTCCATCTCTATGCCGCCTACGACATCGTGCCGACGATTCCACTGCGCTACACCCACGTCGCCTTCGTGCTGGTGCTCAGCTTTCTGCTGTTTCCGCTGGCGGATCGCTTCCGCAATCGCATCATGTGGTTCGACATTATCCCGCCGCTGCTCGGGGTCGTCGTCATCGTCTACGCGATCATGCAGGGCGACGACTTCACCGACCGCGCGGCGGTGCCGGACAAGTGGGACGTGATTTTCGGCGCCATCTTCATCGTGCTGGTGCTGGAAGCGGCGCGCCGCACCACCGGCTGGATCATGCCGGCGGTCGCGGTATGTTTCCTGCTCTATGCCTATTTCGGGCCGAGCTTGCCGCCGCCGTGGACGCATCGCGGCTACGACATCGCGCGGCTGGTAGGCCATCTGTTCATCACGCTCGAAGGCATCTTCGGCGTGCCGGTCGACGTCTCGGCGACGTTGATCATCATGTTCACGATCTATGGCGCCATCCTGTTTCATTCCGGCGCCGGAAAATTCTTCATCGATTTTTCGCTCGGCGTCATGGGCAACAAGCCGTCGAGCGCCGGCCGCGCGGTGGTCGCGTCGTCGTTTCTGCTCGGCGGGCCGTCGGGTTCGGGCGTCGCCACCACCGTCATGATCGGCACGGTGGCGTGGCCGATGCTTAAGAAGGCCGGCTTCGAGCCGAATGCGGCCGGCGGCTTGCTGGCCGCCGGCGGCCTTGGCGCCATCATCTCGCCGCCGGTGCTGGGCGCTGCCGCGTTCTTGATCGCCGAGTTTCTCAAGATCAGCTATCTCGACGTCATCTGGATGGCGATCATCCCGACCTTGCTCTACTACCTCGCGCTGCTGTTCATGGTCGAACTCGACGCGCTCCGCTTCGGCGCGCACCAGGTCGCGTTCAAGCCGGAGATGACCGTCGGGCAGATGACGAGGCGCTACGGCTTCCACTTCATCTCGTTGGTCGCCGTCGTGGTTTTCATGGTGATCGGCTATTCGCCGATGCTCTCGGTGTTCTTCTCGACCATGCTTGCCTTCGGCATGAGCGCGCTCGCGCCGGAGACGGCGCTCGGTCCGCGCAAACTGCTGATGGCGCTGCTGGCGACCGGCTTCGCCGCCGCCGGGCTGTTCATGATCCCGCCGATCGGCGCGTCGAGTTTCGCGTCGGAATTCAAAACCTGGTTTCCGCTGGTGATCTTGATCACGATCGGCGTATTGGCGGTGATCGGCCTTAGCCCCGCCGGCCAGCGTGCGGTGCCGTCAGCGAGGAAGCTCACCGCCGCCATGGCCGACGGATCGGTCGGCGTGCTCAGTGCGGCGACCACCTGCGCCGCCGCCGGCATTATCGTCGGCATTGTCACGCTGACCGGACTCGGCCTGAAATTCTCGGCCATCGTCATCGACTTTGCCGGTGGCAGTTTGCTGCTGACCGCGATCTATACCGCGCTGGTGGTGTGGATCATCGGCCTCGCGGTGCCGGTGACGGCGTCCTACATCATCTGCGCGGTCATCGCGGCGCCGGCGCTGACCAAGCTTGGCGTCCCGGATTTCGCCGCGCATATGTTCATCTTCTATTACGCCGTGTTGTCGGAAGTATCGCCGCCGACCGCGCTGTCGCCCTTTGCGGCCGCCGCGATCACCGGTGGCGATCCCTACGTCACCACCATGCAGGCGTGGAAATACACGCTGCCCGCGTTCCTGGTGCCGTTCGTGTTCGTGCTCGATCCGCAGGGCGTCGGCCTGCTGATGAAAATTCCGAAGGACGGCTCGGTTTACGACATCATCTGGATCACGCTGAAGACCGGCATCGGTCTTGGCGCGCTGGCCGCGGCGGCGCAAAACTGGGCGCTGCGTAAAAACACGTCGGTCGAGCGGGGCCTGTGGCTCCTGTGCGGCCTGCTGCTGGTGTTCCCGAGCCTGGTGGAAGGTTTGGCCGAGACGATCACCGGCTTCGACGTCCCGTACCCGGCGCCTTTCGGTCTGGCCTTGGGTGCGGCTATCTTGCTAAAACAGAAATTCGTTCCGGTAACCCCGGTGGCGGAAAGAATAAACAAATAAACGGCATAAGGGAGGAAGCGATGTTCAGCAGAATGACAAAAGGACTGGCGGCACTGGTGGTACTCGGCGGCGTGCTGGGTGCTGGCTCCGTGATCGCCCAGCAGCGCGCGTTCTCGATCGCCACCGGCGGTACCGGCGGCGTCTACTATCCGCTCGGCGGCGGCCTCGCCAACGTGTTGTCGAAAGCGTTGCCGGGTATTCAGGCGACCGCGGAAGTCACCGGCGGTTCGGTGGACAATCTCAAACTGATCAACTCCGGCGGCAGCGAAGTCGCTTTCGTCATGGTCGACGCCGCGCTTGATGCCTACAAGGGCCAGGACAAGTTCAAGGGCACCGAAGTGCCGGTCCGCACCTTGATGGTGCTCTATCCTAACCAGATGCATGTGGTGACCATCGAAGGCACCGGCATCGAGAAGATGTCGGACCTCAAGGGCAAGCGCGTCTCCACCGGCTCCGGCGGCAGCGCCACCGAGGTGATGGCGTTCCGCGTCATCGAGGCGGCCGGCCTCGACAAGGACAAGGACATGAAGCGCGAGCGGCTCGGCGTTGCCGAATCCACCAACGCCCTCAAGGACCGCAAGATCGATGCCTATTTCTGGGTCGGCGGCCTGCCGACCGCGGCTGTGACCGATCTCGGCGCCTCGCCCGGCGTGAAGATCAAGCTGATCGATCACGGCGATCTCGCCGACGCGATGAACAAGAAGTACGGCAATCTTTACGCCAGCAGCACGATCCCAACGGGCACCTATCCCGGCCAGACCAAGGGCAATGTGAACACCGTGGTGTGGAACATTCTGGTTTCCAACGCCAAGATGTCGGATCAGGACGCCTACAACATCGTCAAGACCGTCTTCGACAAGAAGGCGGACCTGGTCGCCGTGCATGGCGAGGCGAAGAACTTCGATCTGAAGAATCAGGTCAAGGATTACTCGCCGATCCCGTGGCATCCGGGCGCCATCAAGTACATGACCGAAAAAGGCGTGAAGATGTAACGCCGGTTCTTACGCGAAACGTCTAATGATGATGCGACGGCCCCGCCTCGGCGGGGCCGTTTGCGTTGGTGCGAGCCGACGAAATGCCGAGACACAGGAAATAGCCGAGCGCGCTCAGCACGGCGATGCAGAAGCTCACCGGCCAATCGGTCTCGTAGGCGATGGTGATGCCGAGCCAGGCCTCGCCCAGCGCCAGCGCCGCCGCAACAAAGAGTCCACTCCACAGTCCGGTCGTCACCCGTTGCGCCGCCGCCGGCGGGCCCACCATCAGCGTGAACACCAGCAGCACGCCAACAATCTGCGCGCAGGCCGACACCGCCAGCGCCACGATCGCCAGGAACGCGATCGAGATAAGACGCATCGGTACGCCTTTGGCTTCGGCCAGTTCCGGCTGCAAGGTCGCGAAGATCAAAGGGCGCATGATGGCGGCGAGCGCGGCCAACGTGACGGCGCCGAGCGCTGCCAGCGTCGCGATCATGGTGCGGTCGACCGCCAGCACATTGCCGAACAGCAGCGCTGTCGCCTGCGTCGCAAACGACGTGTAATAGTGCAGGAACAGCAGGCCGAAGCCGAGCGCCAGCGCCAGCACCACGCCGATGGCGACGTCGCGGTTGCTGATGCGGTCCGAGAGCGCGCCCATGACGATGCCGGCGGCCAGCGTGAAGCCGAGCAGGCCCCACAGCGGCGCCAGCCCGATCAGCCCGGCGCCGGTCGCACCTGCAAAGCCGATATGCGACAGCGCATGGCCGGCGAAAGTCTGTCCGCGCATCACCAGGAAATAGCCGACCACACCCGACACCACCGCGACGATGCCGGCGGCGGCGAAAGCATTGGTCATGAATTCGTATTGGAACATGTCAGTGATGATGGTGGCCGTGAGAGTGCTCGCCGCCGACATGATCGTGCATGTGGTCGGCGCGCTCGACGTCGCTGCCGTGCGACATGACGAAGATGTGCCCGCTGGCGCGCACCACCTCGATCTCGGTGCCATAGAGCCGCGACAACACCGGCGCGGTCACCACCTCATCGACGGTGCCCAGCACGGCCTGGCCGTTGCCGAGATAGAGCACACGGTCGATCGCCGGCAGCAACTGGTTGAGCTCGTGGGCGCTGAACAGCACGGTGATGCCCCGCGCGCGGCACACTTGCCGCACCACCTCGATCGCTACTTGCTGATGGCGGGCGTCGAGGCTGATCAGGGGTTCGTCGAGCAACAGCAGTTTCGGCGAGCCGATCAGCGCCTGCGCCAGCAGCAGCCGCTGCCGCTCGCCGCCGGACATTTCCGACAGCGGACGGTTGGCCAGCTCGCGCGCGCTGACGGCATCGAGGGTCTCCTCGATCATGGCGCGATCCTTGGCGAAAAGATGCGGCACGCCCCAGCGCTCGCCATGCAGCGACGCGCCGATGAAATCGAGGCCGCGCACGCGCAGATCGGGCAGTACGGTGCGCAATTGCGGCAGATAGCCGATGGTGCGGTCGCCGCGTTGCGGCGTGCGGCCGAACACGCGCAACGTTCCGGCGATAGGTGGCAGCAGGCCGAGGATCGAGCGCATCAGCGTGGTCTTGCCGGCGCCATTGGGGCCGAGCACGCCGATGAATTCGCCCTGTTCAATGGCAAAGCTGGCGTTCGCCAGAACGACGCGGCCGCCGATCCGGATGGTGGCGCGGTCGAGCTCGACGACAGTTGTCACGAATTGGGACCCGTCAGCGCCTTGTCGACCGCATCGAGCTGCCCAAGCATCCAGTCCTGGAACGTCGCACCCGCCGGCAGCGTCTCGGTGACGGCCACCACCGGCACCTTCGCTGTTTTGGCGATAGCGAGGAGCCGCTCGGTCAGCTTCTCCGACACTTGGGCATTGTAGAGCAGCAGCTTGACCTTGTGGCCTTTGAGATCGTTCTCGAAGGCCGCGACGTCGCGCGCGCTTGGCTCGGTATCGTTCTGCATCGCCAGTTGGAAACGCTGGTTGCGCATGGTGAGGCCGAGCGCGTTCGCCATTAGGCCAAACACCGGCTCGGTGGCGGTCACCGCCTGACCATTATGCCTGGCTTTGATTTGCGCGACGCGCTGGTTGATGCGCTCGAGCGACGCCAGCGTCGTGGTGAGACGGGCGGCATAGTCGGCGGCATGCGCGGCATCGGCCTTGCTGAACGCGTCGGCCATCGCCTTGGCGACTGCCGGCATGGTGCCAGGCGCGAACCACAGATGCGGGTTGCCGCCGGCCTTGGCGCCGGTGATCGCGCCGGCATTGATGACGACGCGGCCCGGCCGCGGCGCCGCGGCCAACAGCTTCTCCATCCACGGATCGTAATCGGCGCCGTTGAGGACAACGATTTGAGCATCGGCAATTTGCCGCACGATGCCGGGCGTGGTCTCGAACAGATGCGGGTCCTGGTCGGGATTGCTCATGATGCTGACGACGTTGACTTGGGACCCCCCGATCTGGCGCGCGATGTCGCCATAGAAGTTTTCCGCCGCCACCACCGCGAGCTTGCCGTCGGCGGCGCGCGCGCTTACGGCGCTCAGCGCCAATGTCAGGGCGAGGGCAAAGCCGAATACAGTTCCGGTGACGGTCTTCATGGCGAAATATCCCGAGCGGCGCAGCCGGGGTATGTAACATTATAACATTTCAGGAGCAAGGCCGGCGCGTCCACGTCCGGGCCGTTTCGTCAGCGAAATCGGATTTTCAGCTAAACCGCCCCCTCTGCGCCTCGCGCCGGGCGCGCCGGACTTCGTCGTCCAGGCGTTTGACTTCCTTGTTCAGCTCGGCGACCGCCTTCATCAGACTGTCGTTGATGTCCCGCTGCGAGAGCTGCATTTTCGCGTTGCGTAGGATCGTTTCGGTGCTTGCAATTGACATTGCGGGCCTTCGCACATTTCCAGGCAGTCGGCGGATCGTCAGCCGACCGCGGCGGGATACCGGCCCAGAATGGTTCCGAGAAATGAATTTTCCCCGAATCCGGGGGCAAAAGTCTTACACAACGGCGTTTTTCGGCCCCTCAGGCGGACTAACGGGCTCAGTCCTGGTCGCCGTAGCGCTCCTTGACGGCTTCCGCGACGAACATCTTGCGGCCGGGCCGGCCCGGCGTCGTGCCGTGCGCTACGCACCAGGCCGCGAAGGTGGCGGGATCGATCCGCACCCGCAGCACCGGATGGCCGTAGGCCTTGAGGCCTTTCTCCATCTCCTCGGCGATCTTGAGCCACTCTTTCCAGGTGCGCGGCAGCGCGTTGCCGTCGTCGAAGATCTTCAGCGCCGCCGGATAGTCGGCCTCGTCGATCCAATAGGCGCCGATCGCGCGCAGCGGCTTGTCGTCTGGCGGTGTCATGGAACGGTGCCTAGCACAGACCGCGGCCGCGACGCGCTTATAGAAATTCGGCGCCGATCTGCGATCCGCGCCGCCATTTGACGACGGCGCGTCGGCCGGCGCTGGTTCGCGTCGTCAGAAACGTGAATGTGCTTGGCACCGATTTGGCCGCCTCGATGGAAATCTGAACGCCCGTGTCGGAGAGGTCGACGATGGTGCAGGGCCGTACCGCAAAGCCGCCGTCCGGGCGGATGAACCCGTTCGGGCCCACCTTCCGGCGGGTCGCCTTGCGCTGCTCTTTGGGAGATCGTTTGACGGAGCCGAACATTGTGAATCAACGCGTCCAGTGACTGATAAGTTGCCTATTTGAACCACGTCGTGGTTGAGGCGAAGTTTACGCCCGCGGATATTTCGAGAAAACTTCGGTAAAATACTGAGGTGTGGGGGTACCGTTATACCCGCTTGTTGGCGAGATAGACGGTCTGCGTGAACGGTCTGTCCTGCAGCGGATTGTGAAACGTCACCGCCTCGGCGCGCGCATTGGCAAACACCCGCGCCAGCCGCGCGGTGAAGGCGTCGTCGGCATGCTCGTTCGACCACAGCCCGAACACGCCGGCGGGTTTGAGATGCGTCGCCAGCCGCGCAAGTCCCGCCTCGCCGTAGAACGCGGCGTTGCCGGCATCGAGCAGCGCGTCCGGGGAATGGTCGATGTCGACCAGCACGGCGTCGAACAGCCGCCCGGGTGCATCCGGATCGAAGCCGGCTTCCGATGCCGCCAGCGCAAAGAAATCGCCGAGCACAAAGCGGCAGCGTGCGTCGCCGGTCAGCGCGGGGCCGAGCGGCACCAGGCCGCGG
This sequence comes from Hyphomicrobiales bacterium, assembly GCA_031389925.1. Taxonomy (GTDB): domain Bacteria; phylum Pseudomonadota; class Alphaproteobacteria; order Rhizobiales; family Xanthobacteraceae; genus Pseudolabrys. The sequence continues at coordinate 11,684 of JANMSZ010000544.1, forward strand.
GCGTGCCAGTCGATCACGGGTGCGAGCGCTTCGACGACGATGAGCGAGGCGACCGTCGCGTGCTCCAGCACGGCTTGCGCCGTGTAGCCGAGCCCGAGCCCGCCGACCACGACGTCGAGGGCCTTGTTGGATTTTTGCCCGGCAAGCCCCGCCAATCCGAACCGCGCCAGCGCGATCTCGGAGGCGGTGAACAGGCTCGACATCAGGAATTCATCGCCGAGCTTGATCTCGAACACGTCGACGCCGAGGCTCAGCTCGCGCCGCCGCCGCAGGCTGAGCCCGCCGATCGGCGTGTCTCGATAGTCGAGTTCTTCGAACAGGAGGGACATGGGAGTTATCTGTACACGCGTTTGGGGCATTGCAGCCCCCCTATAGGGCCCTTTTGCACCCCACCCCCTGACCCCCTATATGTCTCCCTCCAGGAGCCATTCCCCATGCCCACGCCCGCTGCCACGCCTGAAAAAATCCCCGTCACCGTGCTCACCGGCTATCTCGGCGCCGGCAAGACCACGCTGCTCAACCGCATTCTGTCCGAGCCGCACGGCAAGAAATACGCCGTCATCGTCAACGAGTTCGGCGAGATCGGCATCGACAACGAGCTGGTGGTGAACGCCGACGAAGAAGTCTTCGAGATGAACAACGGCTGCATCTGCTGCACCGTGCGCGGCGACCTGGTGCGCATTATCGACGGCCTGATGCGGCGCAAGGGCAAGTTCGACGCCATCATCGTCGAGACCACGGGCCTCGCGGATCCTGCGCCCGTGGCGCAGACCTTCTTCATGGACGAGCAGGTCGGCGCCCGCACGCGGCTCGATGCGGTGGTCACGGTGGCCGACGCCAAATGGCTCAAGGACCGCCTCAAGGACGCGCCCGAGGCCAAGAACCAGATCGCCTTCGCCGACGTGATCCTGCTCAACAAGACCGACCTGGTGACGCCGGCCGAACTGAGCGAGGTCGAGGCCCGCATCCGTGCCATCAACCCTTATGCCCGTCTGCACAAGACCGAGCGCGCCAAGATCGACATCGCGGAAGTGCTCGGCCGTAACGCCTTCGACCTCGAC
>JANMSZ010000550.1:0-3510 GCA_031389925.1 Hyphomicrobiales bacterium
TCTTCTTCATTTCGGCACTGGCGGAGACCAACCGGCCGCCTTTCGATCTCGTAGAGGCAGAATCGGAACTCGTCGCCGGCTTCATGGTGGAATACGGCTCGTCGCCCTACATGATGTTCATGCTCGGCGAATATGTGGCCATCGTCACGATGTGCGCCATGGCGACCATCATGTTCCTCGGCGGCTGGCTGCCGCCGGTGCCTTACGCGCCCTTCACCTGGGTGCCGGGCGTGATCTGGTTCACGCTCAAAGTTCTGTTCATGTTTTTCATGTTCGCCATGGTCAAGGCGATCGTGCCGCGCTACCGCTACGACCAATTAATGCGGCTCGGCTGGAAGGTGTTTCTGCCGCTGTCGCTGGCGATGGTGGCGATCGTCGCCGCCGTCATCCAGTACGGCGGCCTGGCAGCGGGAGCGGTTAAATGAGGCTCGATCGCGCGGCCAAAGCGCTGTTCCTGTGGGAGTTCGTGACCGGCTTCGTGCTGGCCATGCGCTACTTCTTTGCGCCCAAGGCGACGCTGAACTATCCGTTCGAGAAGGGCCCGATCTCGCCGCGCTTCCGCGGCGAGCACGCCCAGCGCCGCTATTCCAACGGCGAGGAACGCTGCATCGCTTGCAAGCTGTGCGAGGCGATCTGCCCGGCGCAGGCTATCACCATCGAAGCCGGTCCGCGCCGCAACGACGGCACGCGGCGCACCACGCGCTACGACATCGACATGGTGAAGTGCATCTATTGCGGGCTGTGCCAGGAAGCCTGCCCGGTCGACGCCATCGTCGAAGGCCCGAATTTCGAATTCGCCACCGAAACGCGCGAAGAACTGTACTACGACAAGGAGCGGCTGCTCGCGAATGGCGACCGCTGGGAACGCGAGATCGCGAAAAACCTCGCGCTCGACGCGCCCTACAGGTGAGCCGATGATAGTCGCACTGTTCTTTTATCTTTTTGCCGGGCTCTGCGTCGCGAGCGCCTTCATGGTGATCGCGGCCAGGAACCCCGTGCATTCGGTGCTCTATCTCATCCTCGCCTTCGTCAACGCGTCCGGCCTGTTCGTGATGCTGGGCGCCGAATTCCTGGCGATGATCCTGATCGTCGTTTACGTCGGCGCGGTCGCCGTGCTGTTCCTGTTCGTCGTGATGATGCTCGATGTCGACTTCGCCGAGTTGAAGCAAGGCGCGCTGCAATATCTGCCGATCGGTCTGTTAATCGGCGGCATCTTCCTCGCCGAACTGTTCCTGGTGGTCGGCGCCTGGGTCATCGGGCCCGGCGTGCCGAAGGCCATCGTCGCGCCGATCTCGAAGACGATATCGAACACCGAGGCCATTGGCCTCGTGCTCTATACCCAGTACGTCCACTTCTTCCAGGCCGCGGGTATGATCCTCTTGGTCGCCATGATCGGCGCCATCGTGCTGACGCTGCGCCATAAAGAGCGCGTGCGCCGGCAGAACATCGCCGATCAGGTCGCGCGCACGCCGGCCATGTCGATCGAAGTGGTCAAGGTGAAGCCGGGGCAGGGGCTTGGAAGCAATGCGCTTGGCAGCAATTCCGTGAGCGGCGCCAGCGTTGGGGGCAACCCATGACCATCGGTCTCGGGCATTATCTCTCGGTCGCCGCGATCCTGTTCACACTCGGGATTTTCGGCATCTTTTTGAACCGCAAGAACGTGATCATCATTCTGATGTCGATCGAGCTCATCCTTCTTGCCGTGAATATCAATCTCGTCGCGTTCTCCGCCCATCTCGGCGACATCGTCGGCCAGATCTACGCGCTGTTCGTGCTCACGGTCGCTGCCGCGGAAGCGGCGATCGGCTTGGCAATCCTCGTGGTCTATTTCCGCAATCGCGGTTCGATTGCGGTCGAAGACATCAATATGATGAAGGGATAGCGCATGATCCCGAAAAGTGGGTACCGGTTTGCCGCCTACGCGAAGCCCGCTTCGGCGGGCGAAGGTAGGTCGGATCAGATCGTGCGCAAAGAGAAGAACGTCTAATGTACCTAGCCATCGTCTTCCTGCCGCTGCTTGGCGCCATTCTGGCCGGTCTGATCGCGATCGCCGGCGCGCGCGCGCGTTTCCCCGGACAGGCGCCGCCGCCGGGACTGGACGAGGGCGCCACGCATCACGCCGCGCATGGCGATCACGCGCACGAGGCTCATGGTCATGATGCCCATGATCATGACGCTCATGGCGGCCATGGTCCGGTCGAACCGGCCGCTGCCGGCTCGCGCACGGCGGAGCTGATCACCACCACGCTTTTGATGATCTCGATGATCCTGTCGTGGATCGCCTTCGTGCAGGTCGGCTTCGGCCACGCCGATGTGCGGGTGCCGATCTTCACCTGGATCGCGTCGGGCGATCTCAAAATCGACTGGGCGCTGCGCATCGACACGCTGACGGCCGTGATGCTGGTGGTGGTGAACACCGTGTCGGCCTTCGTGCACCTTTATTCCATCGGCTACATGAACGAGGACCCGTACCGGCCGCGGTTCTTCGCGTATTTGTCGATCTTCACCTTCTTCATGCTGATGCTGGTGACCTCGGACAACCTGGTCCAGATGTTCTTCGGCTGGGAAGGCGTGGGTCTCGCGAGCTATCTGCTGATCGGATTCTGGTACCACAAGCCGGAAGCCAACGCCGCGGCGATCAAGGCCTTCGTCGTCAACCGCGTCGGCGATTTCGGCTTCGCGCTCGGCATTTTCGCGCTGTTTGCCATGGTCGGCGCGGTCGATCTCGACACCGTGTTCGCGCAGGCGCCGTCGCTGACCGGCAAGACGATGTGGTTCTTCGGCTATCACCCCGACGCGCTGACCATCATATGCCTGCTGCTGTTCATGGGGGCGATGGGCAAGTCGGCGCAGTTCCTGCTGCACACCTGGCTGCCGGACGCGATGGAAGGGCCGACGCCGGTGTCGGCGCTGATCCACGCCGCGACCATGGTGACCGCCGGCGTGTTCATGGTGGCGCGCCTGTCGCCGCTGTTCGAGCTGGCACCGAACGCGCAGACCTTCGTCACCTTCATCGGCGCCACCACGGCGATCTTTGCCGCCACCATCGGTCTCGTTCAGAACGACATCAAACGCATCGTCGCCTATTCGACCTGTTCGCAGCTCGGCTACATGTTCGTCGCCATGGGCTGCGGCGCCTATTCGGTTGGCATGTTCCATCTGTTCACGCATGCCTTCTTCAAGGCGCTGCTGTTCCTCGGGTCCGGCTCGGTGATCCACGCGATGCATCACGAGCAGGACATCCGCCACATGGGCGGGCTGAAGGAGCGCATTCCCTTCACCTACATCGTGATGATCGTCGGCACGCTGGCGCTGACCGGCTTCCCGCTGACCGCCGGCTATTTCTCCAAGGATGCCATCATCGAGGCAGCCTATGTCGGCAAGAACCCGATGGCGCTCTATGCCTTCGTGTGCACGGTCGCCGCGGCGCTGCTGACGTCGTTCTATTCCTGGCGCCTGATCTTCAAGACCTTCCACGGCGAGCCGCATGACCGCAAGCATTGGAAAGAA
>JANMSZ010000207.1:0-3626 GCA_031389925.1 Hyphomicrobiales bacterium
GTCGTTCACCGAGGCGCCGTCCTTTGCCAATTTCCCGATCTACAACGACGACCAGCGGGTGGCGTCCGGCGCGCCGGCCGATGTCGAAGCCTGGGCCGCGGCCATCCGCGCCGCCGACGGCGTCGTCATCGTCTCGCCAGAATACAATTGGTCGATCCCCGGCGGCCTGAAGAACGCCATCGACTGGGTGTCGAAGCTGAAAGACGTTCCGTTCAAGGACAAGCCGGTGGCCTTGCAGTCGGCCTCGGGCGGCCAGATGGGTGGCGGGCGCATGCAGTATCACCTTCGCATGGCGCTGCAGTCGATCGACGCGCAGATGTTCGGCAAGCCGGAGGTGCTCGTCAATTTCGCCGCCAAGAAGATCGATGAGAAGACCGGCACGCTGACCGACGATGCCGTCAAGGACATCATCAAGCAGCAACTCGTCGCCTTCGCGAAGTTCATCAAGCGCGTGAAGGTGTAGTAAGTCCGCTCGTCCCCGCGAAAGCGGGGACGAGCGGTTTGACTAGCCCGCCGGCTGGGCGCGATTGGGAAACACCTGCGGCCGCATCTTGGGATGCGCCGGCATGGTGCGCGGCGCGTAAGGCGTCTCGGCGCCCAGTTCCTCGGCCGCGTGCCAGGCCCAGCGCGGGTCCCACATCGCGCCGCGCCCGATGACGATGAAGTCGGCCTTGCCGGATGCCACGATCTCCTCGGCCTCGCGGGCGCCGGTGATCAGGCCGACCGACATGGTTGGCAGGCCGGTCTCGCGCTTGACCGCCTCGGCGAACGGCACGTTATAAGCCGGCGCGAACGGAATCTTCTGCCGCGCATCGAGCTGTCCGCTCGATACATCCATGTAGTCGCAGCCGAGCGCTTTGAGTTCGCGGGCAAAGGCCACGGTGTCCTCGATGGTCGTGCCGCCATCGACCCAATCCACCGCCGACACGCGGATACCGAGCGGCTTGTCCTTCGGCCAGGCGGCGCGCATGGCGGAAAATACTTCCAATGGATAGCGCATGCGCTTCTGCAACGAGCCGCCGTATTCATCGGTACGCTGGTTCGACAGCGGCGACAGGAACTGATGGATCAAATAGCCGTGGCCGCCGTGCATTTCGAGCAGGTCGTAGCCGACGCGTTCGGCGCGCTTCACCGTCGCCACGTAGTCCGCGATGGTGCTTTTCAACTCCGCCGATGTCATCGCGCGCGGCACGTGCCAGCCTTCGCCGAAGGGAATGGCGGACGGCCCCAGCGTTTCCCAGGCGCCTTCTTCCGCTTTCAGCGGCTTGCCGCCAATCGCCGGCGGCGCGGTCGAACCCTTGCGTCCGGCATGGCCGACCTGCAGGCCTAGTTTCGCCACGCCATATTGCTTGCAGAAATCGATCACGCGCTTGAGCGCGGCTTCGTTGTCGTCGGAATACAGCCCCGCGCACTTGTGCGTGATGCGTCCGACCGCGTTGACGTTGGTCATCTCGGTCATCACCAGCCCGGCGCAACCGAGCGAGAAGCCGCCGAGGTGCATCAGGTGCCAGTCATTGGCCGAGCCGTCGGTGGAATTGTACTGGCACATCGGCGACACCACGACGCGGTTCGGCAGCGTGAGCCCGCGCATGGTGATCGGAGAAAACAGAACGCTAGCCATTGGCGAATTTCCTTTTGTGCGGAAGTTTTAAAGCGTGTGCCACGCGTGCATGGCGACGACGAGACAACAGATCGCCCAGAAGACGCAGAATTCGATGCCGCCGATGACCCAGATCCAGCTCTTGGTCAGCTTGTAGGTCGCGGCGGCGGCGACCATCAGATGGATGAAGGCGATGATGCCGACGAATTGCGTGTAGATGTCGAACAGCAGGCCGATGGTCAGCACGGTCTCGATCGCGCCTGCGAGATACATCCAGAACGCCGGCGGCTTGAAGCCGACGTTGACGTAGAATTGCAGTGCCTGCGGAACCGTGAACTTGGCGATGATGTGCGGAATGAAGAACAGCGCGCAGATGATGCGCAGGACATTGAACTCGTTCAGCAGATTGAACTTATCGGCAAGCGACATGAATCCCCCTAGGCGCCTCGCGCTCTTATCGGCGCACTATTACAGCTTTTTGCCCTTCAGCCAGGCCTCGCCTTTAGCATAAAGCGCGTCAAGCTCGGGGCCTTCAAGGCCGGGCAGGTCGCGTTTGACCTTGAAGCCGTTCCTGACCTGCAGATAAGCGAGGTGGCGATAGCCTTCCGGAAATTGCGCCAGAATTGTCTTGTCGAGCACCAGTTTGGCGGCCGGGTCGAGCGGATCGAGCCGGTCGCGTTCGTAGGTGAGCCGGCGCAGCACTATGCCCCATTTGCCTTTGCGCTTTTCGAGAAAATCGTAGAACCGGCCGCTGCACGACACGTCGCACAAAACGCCCTCGACCTCGGCGCGCTGCGTGATCGTCATCTTGGTCTGCGCGATGGCGCGCTTGCCCTTGATGTCGCAGCTCATGCCGCCAAGCATGTGCGAGATACGCGCGCCGTGCTCGTGGCCGTCCTGGCTGACCTTGATGAATTCCTCGGCGCTGCCCTGAAACCAGGTCGCCCACATCTGGCCTTCACTGTGCCAGAGCGTGCGGAAGCGGTCCCACATCCGGGCGTCGCGCCAGATCACCCAGTTCTCGACCAGTGCGCGGATGGCCAACTGGTCGGAGTCGTGTTTCGCCATATAAACGAACCTTTCCCACGTCATGCTGCTTGGTGAAGGCACCGACGTCTTGCATTGATTGCACCATAAAGACGCGGACGGGTTGAACAACCCCGTGCCGGCATTCGAACGATGACCGTTGTGCCGCCAATAATTAGTTACATAAGCGGTTGCGCTTTCAGCCCCCGGCGAACTGGCGTATACTAGTTTCAAATCGAACTAATTCCCCAAGACGAGTGCCCAAGGAGGACGCCATGTCCGTTCAAGCAATTGCCGAGCCCGGTCCCAAGCACAATGTGCAGGCCTCGCGGCAGGCCTATTACGACAAGATTTCCAAGTACCACATGACCCCGCTCTGGGAGGTGCTCAAGGGCCTGGTTACGCCCGAGCCCAAGACCAGCATCCTGCCGACGGTGTGGAAATTCTCCGACGTCAAGCGGCTCATTCTCGAAGCCGGCGAAGTCATCAGCGCCGAGGAAGCCGAGCGCCGCGTGCTGGTGCTGGAAAATCCCGGCATGCCCGGCAAGTCGCGCGCGACCAACACGCTGTTTGCTGGCGTGCAGTTGATCATGCCCGGCGAAATCGCCGACGTGCATCGCCATGTGTCGTCCGCCATCCGCTTCGTGCTGGAAGGCGAGGGCGCCTACACCGCGGTCGAAGGCGAGAAGTCGCAGATGAAGCACGGCGACTTCATCATCACCGCCAACTGGGCGCCGCACGACCACGGCAATCCCGGCAAGCAGCCGGTGATGTGGCTCGACGTGCTCGACATGCACATCGTCAACCACTTCGAGACCTCGTTCGGCGAGCTCTTCGACGAGAAGATGCAGAACACCTATCACGAGGACGGCGACTCGTTCGAGCGCTTCGCCTCGGGCGTGCTGCCGGACGGCATGCCGGTGACGCAGAACCGCAGCCCCGTGGTCAACTATCCTTACGCCAAGATGCGCCCGATCCTGGAGCGGCTGAAGAAGACCGG
>JANMSZ010000579.1:0-7950 GCA_031389925.1 Hyphomicrobiales bacterium
CACCGTTGTGCGCGGTTGCAGCATGTCGGCGGCCAATGTGCGCGGGAAGGTCCAGTCGAGCCCGATACCATCGACGCCGGTGGCGACCACGTAAGGCAGCGTCATGGCGCCGGCGCCGCGTGGAAAACCGATGATCTTTGCACCCGGCACCTGTTGCCGCACACCGGCAACAATTTTCTCGGTCGGCTGGATGCACCAGCGATCGAATTGCTCGGGCGATAAAACGCCGGCCCAGGTATCGAAAATCTGCACCACTTCAGCGCCGGCGTTGAGTTGCCCCACTAGGTACGCGATCGAGCCATCAACCAAGCAATCAATCAACCGGCCGAACCCTTCCGGGTCGCGATAGGCAAACAGCCGCGCCGGCGCCTGGTCCGGTGTCGCTTCGCCCGCCACCATGTAGGTCGCGACTGTCCAGGGCGCGCCGCAAAATCCGATCAATGTCGTCTTCGTATCAAGCTGCGCTTTGACCCGCCGCACCGTCTCGTAGATCGGCGCCAGCACATTGCCATCGATCGTCTCATGCAAGGTCGCGACTGCCGCGGCATCGGCCAATGGCTCGAGCTTGGGTCCTTCGCCGACCAGAAACTCAACCTTGCGGCCCAACGCTAATGGCACAATCAAAATATCGGAAAATAAAATAGCCGCATCAAAGCCGAACCGCCGCACGGGTTGCAGCGTTACCTCGGCAGCCAATTCCGGATTGAAACAGAGATCGAGAAAACCGCCTGCCTTCTCCCGCACCGCACGATATTCCGGGAGATAGCGTCCCGCCTGGCGCATCATCCAAACCGGCGGCACTGCTTCACGCTCTCTCGCGAGCACGCGCAGTATCGGCTTTATCCCCATGCTGGCAGCGTTCAAGGCTTCTTCCTCTTAAGACTCTTAAGAAATCTTGTTTGTTTTTGTTAGGCCGTTGATTTGACTCATGACTTAGCCTCAACAATCTGTCCACCGCCTGTCAGGCCTGGATTCAGAATCGCGCCCAATCCCTCCTGATTCCATCCACAGCGGCAGGCCCGGTTTTATTGGGATTTCGTGCACATATCCCGCGCTGTCCCCAGGCGCCTGTCCACATAAGACCGTGAAGGCCTGTTCGGGCCTCCCAAGTTTGTCCAACACGGCAGCCTTGTGGACGAAATTGTAGGGCTGAGGCTGTGGTAGGTTGCATGGGACCTTTTGCCGTGGCCTCCTCCCGTCCTGTCCACAATTCATACTGAAACCATACAGATGACCGAACCCGGATATTTCCATCTGCATCTCGTCTCCGACGCCACCGGCGAGACACTGATTACCGTCGCGCGCGCTGCTGCGGCGCAATACGCCAACGTGTCGCCGGTCGAGCATTTATACCCGATGGTGCGCTCGAAGAAGCAACTCGATTCCGCGCTGGCCGAAATCACCGACGCGCCGGGCCTGGTGCTTTATACGCTGCTCGAGGAAGACCTGATCAAGCTCCTGGAGGATAAATGCCGGGACCTCGGGCTGCCCTGCATGTCGGTGCTGGGGCCGATCCTGCGCCTGTTTCAATCGTATCTCGGTGCCGAGACCATCCACCGCGCCGGCGCCCAGCATGTGCTCAATGCCGAATATTTCCAGCGCATCGATGCGCTCAACTACACGATGTTCCACGACGACGGCCAGCATGTCGAAGGGCTGGAGGAAGCCGATGTCGTCTTGATCGGCGTGTCGCGGACGTCGAAGACGCCGACCTCCATCTATCTCGCCAACCGCGGCGTCAAGACCGGCAACGTGCCGCTGGTGCCGGGTGTAACGCTGGCGCCGGAAGTCGAGGCGCTCAAGCGTCCGCTGGTGGTCGGGCTCTACGCCAGCCCGGAACGCATCGTGCAGATCCGCGAGAACCGGCTGCTCGGCCTCAACGCGCATCGCGACGACAACCAATATATCGACAAGACCGCGGTCGCCGAGGAAGTGGCCTATTCGCGTAAGCTGTGCGCCAAGCATAGCTGGCCGAGCATCGACGTCACGCGGCGCTCGATCGAGGAAACCGCCGCCGGCGTCATGAAGCTGTTGGCCGAACGCCGCCGCGCGCCGGCCAGATAAGGAACGCGATGCCGCTATGGCTAGAACGTCAGCCGCTGGTGCTCGCCTCGAAAAGCGACGTGCGTGGCAAGATTCTCGCGGCCGCCGGTCTGCGGTTCGAGATCCGGCCAGCGAATATCGACGAGCGCGCGATCGAGGCCCAGGCTGGCGTCTCCGATGCGGCGGCCGCGGCGCGGCTTTTGGCGCGCGCCAAGGCTGAAGCCGTGTCGGCGACGCGGCCCGGACAACTGGTGCTCGGCGCCGACCAGACGCTGGCGCGCGGCACGACCCGCTTCAGCAAGCCGGCCGATCGCGATCAGGCGAGCGAGCAATTGCGCGCTTTGCGCGGCCGGACTCATGAGCTGCATTCCGCGATTGCTTTGGTGCGCGACGGTGCGCTGCTGTTCAATTATGTCGATACCGCGCGGCTGACGATGCGCGACGTGTCCGACCGCTTTCTCAGCGATTATCTCGACATGGCCGGTGAGGCGGCGCAGCACAGCGTCGGCGCCTATCAGCTCGAGGGCATCGGCATCCATCTGTTCGAGAAGGTCGAGGGTGACTATTTCACCATTCTCGGCCTGCCGCTGATGCCGCTGCTGACGTTCATGCGGCAGGAGAAATTCGTTGACGGGTAAAACGTTCATCCTCGGCCTCACCGGCTCGATTGGCATGGGAAAGTCCGCTACGGCGAAGATGTTCGCCGAGGAAGGCGTGCCGGTGCATGACGCCGACGCCGTCGTGCATGCGCTCTATGACGGCGAGGCCACGCCGCTGATCGAGGCGGCGTTTCCCGGCACGACGGCGAATGGCAAAGTCGATCGCGACAGGCTCGGCAAGCGCGTACTCGGCGATGCCGGAGCGATTGCGCGGCTGGAGGCCATGGTGCACCCGCTGGTGGCGCAGGCGCGCGACAAGTTCCTGAACGAGGCCGAGCGCAACGGCGCCAAAGTGGCGGTGCTGGATATACCGCTGCTCTTTGAGACTAAAGGCGACGCGCGCTGCGACGCGGTGGTCGTGGTCTCGGCGCCGGCCGACGTGCAGCGCACCCGCGCCTTCGAGCGGCCGGGCATGACGGAACAAAAGCTCGAAACCATTCTGGCCAAGCAGATGCCCGACGCCGAAAAGCGCCAGCGTGCGGACTTTATAGTGGATACGTCGCAAGGCTTCGATCACGCCCGCGCCCAGGTGCGTGATATACTGAAGCGCGTTGCCACGATGCCGAATCGGAAATAAGAATTCTCTATGCGCGAGATCGTTCTCGACACCGAAACCACTGGCCTCGATCCGAACCAGGGCCACCGCCTGGTCGAAGTCGGCTGCGTCGAATTGCTCAACCGGATTCCGACCGGCGCGACATTCCATGCTTATTTGAATCCGGACCGGGACATGCCGGCGGAAGCTTTCGCCATTCACGGCCTGTCGATCGAGTTCCTGAAAGGCCACAAGCGCTTTCATGAAGTGGTCGACGATTTCCTCGCCTTCATCGGCGATGATGCGCCGCTGGTGATCCACAATGCCAGCTTCGATCACGGCTTTCTTTGCGCCGAGCTCAAGCGCGTCGAGCGGGCGCTGATCGCGCGCGAGCGGCTGGTCGATACGCTGGCGATGGCGCGCCGCAAGCATTCGGCCGGGCCCTACAACCTCGATGCGATGTGTGCGAAGTACGGCATCGACAATTCGCGCCGCACCAAGCACGGCGCGCTGCTCGATGCGGAGATCCTCGCCGAGGTCTATCTGGAATTGATCGGCGGCCGTCAGGCGCAGCTCGGTCTCGCCGAAACCGCCGCCAAGCGCGTTACCGGGATTGATGGCATCGTCGTGCGCCGCGAGCGCACGACGCCGCTGACGCCGCGCATCACCGACGCCGACCGCGAGGCGCACCGCGCCTTTGTCGGCAGTCTGGGCGAGAACGCCGTGTGGAAGAATTATCTGCCGTAGGCACCGCGCTTCAAGCCGGAATCGCTTGAATTTCCTCGGTCAACATTTTGACCTGCTCGCGAATCCGCTTCGTCTGATTGGTCACGCCGGTCGCGGCATCGTTCAATTTGTTGGCTGAGCGTGACGCCTGGTCGGCGATATTTTCAATCTGAACGATCGCGCTGCCGACCTGGCCAACGCTCGCCGCGGCAGCGTGGACGTTGGCGGAAATGTCACGCGCGGCCTCGGCCTGCTGTTCCACCGCCTGCGCGATGCGGGCCGAGAACTGGTCGAGTTCGCGGATGATGCCGGAAATCGTCTGGATCGCGTCGACCGAACGGCCGGTGGCGAGCTGCATGGCGTCGATACGCTGGCCGATCTCCTTGGTCGCGTTCGCGGTCTGACCGGCGAGCTCCTTCACCTCTTGCGCCACGACCGCAAAGCCGCGGCCCGACTCGCCGGCGCGCGCGGCTTCGATGGTGGCGTTGAGCGCGAGCAGATTGGTCTGCTCGGCGATGGCGCTGATCAATGCGGTGACGTTGCCGATCTCTTTGGCGACGGTGGCGAGCTCGTCTATCGTCGCGCTGGTCTTGATCGCTTCGTCGACAGCGTTGGCGGCGAGGTGAGACGACTTGGCGGCGTTCGATCCGACCTCGGCAATAGTGGTCGCCAGCTCTTCGCCGGCGCTGGCGGCCGATTGCACTTCATTCGCGGTTTCGGCGGACGCGGCGGCGGCGGTCATGGATTGCGCATTGGCATCGGCGGCCGTTTTGTCGAGGCTGTGGGCGTCCGCCTGCAGATTTTTTGCGGCCCCATGCAGGATCTCGGTGGACTCTGCGATTTCGCGCTGAAAACGCTCGAGCAGATCGCTCATCCGGTCGGCGCGTACGGTCGTCGCGGCGAGCTCTTTTTCGCGCAGCCTGGCGCCGCGTTCCAGTTCGGTTGCCGCCAATTCCGCCTTATGATGTGCCGCCTGCGCCTGTGCGAAGGCCGAGCGAATGGCGTGACCGAAGCCGACCAGCATCGCCGTCTCGATGATCACGACGGTGGCGTGAACCAGGACCCGCAGGAAATTAGTGCCGCCTGGATAAACCGCGGCAGGCAACACCATGTTCAGGCTCAGGTGATGGACGGCGATCAAGCCGGCGGTGACCACCAGCACGCGCCAATCGCAAAAACCGGACAGCATCGCCAGCACCGCGAAGTAATAGAAGTGCATCTCGATTTGCCACGGATGGCCGTCGAAATTGAAGACCAGCAACGAAGTCTGCCCCACCAGAGCGACGGCGAGCGCGAGAGCGATCACTGTCATCGAGCGCCGCCCCAGCATAGCGGCAACCGGCGCCGCGGCGAGAAGAATGGCGACGACGGCGGTCGACCACACCGGCCGGTCAAGCGCCCAGGCGATCAGCGTGAGGATCGGCACGTGAATCATCGCCAGCACGGTCAAGGCCCGCGCTACCGTCCGCTGGAATGCGTCGAGACTTGTCATGAAGGCTGCCGTATGAACGAGAGCGCGGCCGAGCAGGCGGCGAGAGTTTGCGGATCGACAACCAGCCAGGCGCCGGCGTCGAGCATACGGTCCGGATAATTCGCGTTGTCGGGAATGACGACTGCGATGAACGGCAGGCCGCCGAAGCGCACGAAACGGCTGCCGCCTTCGACCGAGCGCGCGAGAGTCGTTTCTGCGACGGTCCACGGCGCAAAGATCACGGCCACGCCTTGCGACGGGTCGCGCGGCGTCAGCCCAATGCGCGCGCCGGCATAGAGCGTGCCAAGTGACAGGCACACGAGCAGGCTAACATCGACGATTTTGCGGACCGGGGCGGACGAGCAGGGCAAAGCAATTCCGACTTTCCGACATTCAATAATGGCGAAATACGTACGGCGATTGCGGTTAAGGGACCCTTACTCTTGGGCGGTTGACCCGGATGGCGGTATGGAATGCCGAGCGCACAGCCGTTCATCGCCAGCTCGGGCGAGGAATAATGCGGTGATGGAACTTTTTTAGCCGCTCAGCTCGGCTGCGGCGGCGCTTCGACTGGCTGCATCTGCTCCATCTTCTGGCGATAGAGCCCGACGAAATCCACCGGGTCGAGCAACAGCGGCGGGAAGCCGCCGTTGCGCACGTTGGTGGCGATGATCTCGCGCGCAAACGGGAACAGCAGGCGCGGGCATTCGATCAGCACGACCGCGTTCAGGCTTTCCTGCGGCACGTTGCGGATGCGGAAGATGCCGGCGAATTCCAGCTCGAAGCGGAACAGCAGCTTGCCGCCGTTTTCCGCCTTGCCCTCGAGCTTGAGCACGACCTCGATGTCGGTGTCGCTCAGCGGGTTGGCGCCGACATTGATCTGGATGCCGATCTGCGGCTGCTCAGTGGAAGGAGCCAGCGACTGCGGCGCGTTCGGATTCTCAAACGAGAAATCCTTGGTGTATTGCATCACCACCGTGAGCTGGGGCTGCAAGTCCGCGGCCGGGCCGCCGTTGGTCGTCGACATGAATTCTCCTTAACCGGACTTTTTATGTTCGCGGGGTGGCTAACATGGCGCCCTGAGGCGAACAAGGATCGAGGTATTTACCGCTTCCGCTCGCCGTCGCGCCGGTCCTGGAGCGCCGGGTCCGGCACCCGCTGCCATTGTTCCGGCTCCAGATCGACCACGCCGTCGGTTCGCCGGGGCGGCGTCCCACCGCCGGCTAAAGCCCGCCACAACGGTGAAATCAGCAGCAAAACAGCCAGCGCATCGGTGATAAACCCAGGAATCAGCAGCAGAATCCCGGCAATGAGGGTGGCGGCGCCGGTGCTGTCGGCCTGGAGGGCGGTGAAACTGCCCTGATTCAGGCCCTCGTTCATGGCAACGCGGACGCGGGCGATGTGGTTGCCGCCAGCGTGGCGGAGCAACAGGCCGCCGGCCAACGAGGTCGCCAGCACCAGCAGCAAGGCCAGGCCGAAGCCGATGCTGGCAGCGACCATGATGAACACCACCAGTTCCGCCACCGGCAGCGCCAAAATCGCCAATAGCAGCCATTTTGCCACATTCATGGGTGTTTCTCTTTCAGGCGCATGATCTAGTCCGAAAACCGGTGCCCACTTTTCGGGATCATGCGTTGGGCTCTAGTTGTTGGCGTCGGCGCCCTGATCGTCTAAGCTTTACAGGAGAGGCATGGTTGCGCCGAGATGGTGGCGCAGGGCCTATGGAACGGGCACGGCCACCAGCATACATAAGGAAGGGTGCACCCGGCCGCTACGCCGTCTAGGGTCGCTTTCTAGACGCGTTGAGGCCGACGCCGATCTGCCGTTACGACAGCCGAAAGCATGAACGCCGTGTTCGACATCTACACCATCATATTCCTGGCCCTCGCAGTGTTCATTTTCCTGCGGTTGCGGAGCGTGCTCGGCCAACGCACCGGGCGCGAGCGTCCGCCTTACGATCCCTTCGCCGCCCGCGAGCCGGCGCGACCCGCCGAAAATGTCGTCGCGCTGCCGAACCGCAAACCGGAGGCCGCCGTGCAGGCGCCGGCCGCGCCCGTCGAACCGGCCGATCGCTGGAAAGATGTGGCCACACCGGGTTCTCCGCTCGCGACCGGTCTCGACGCGATTGCCGCTACCGAGCCCGACTTCGACGCCAAGCATTTCCTTACCGGCGCCCGCGCCGCCTACGAGATGATCGTCAACGCCTATGCCGAAGGCGACCGCCGCTCGCTGAAGAATCTGCTGTCGCGCGAAGTCTATGACGGCTTTGAGGCCGCGATCATCGAGCGCGAAAAGCGCGGCGATACCGTCGAGAGCCGCTTCGTCTCGATCGACAACGCGGAGATCACCGCCGCCGAAGTGCGCGGCCGCAACGTCCAGGTGACGGTGCGCTTCCAATGCAAGCTGGTGTCGGTGACGCGTGACAAAAGCGGCGCGGTCATCGATGGCAATGCCGAGAAGGTCACCGACGTCACCGACGTGTGGACCTTCGCCCGCGACGTCACGTCGCGCGATCC
>JANMSZ010000581.1:0-5954 GCA_031389925.1 Hyphomicrobiales bacterium
GTTGCCGCCCGGCCTGTCGCGGCTCGAGTTGATGGAAAAGCTCAACGGCCGCGTCAAGGGCTCGACCGGCATCGTCGGCCTGTTCAAGAACCCGATCTGATTCCGGTTCGCTGTAACGACGCAAGGGGAGGAGATTGATGCTGTCTAAAATCAATCTCCTCCTTTTGCAGATTCTCGTCGCGGTCGTCGCCATTACGTTGTGGCACCTGCTCACGACCGTTCCGGTGTTCGGCCGCATTCTCCTGCCGCCGTTTTTCTTTTCCAATCCCTTCGACGTCGCCAAGCAGGTCGTGACCTGGTTCGTCACCGGCGTGATCTGGAAGCATCTGTGGGTGACGCTGATCGAGGCGCTGCTCGCCTTCGTCATCGGCTCGATCGGCGGCGTGCTGGTCGGCTTCTGGTTCGCCCGCCAGCCGCGCACCGCCGCGGTGTTCGATCCTTACGTCAAGATGGCCAATGCGCTGCCGCGCGTGGTGCTGGCGCCGATCTTCACGTTGTGGCTTGGCCTCGGCATCTGGTCGAAGGTGGCGCTCGGCGTCACGCTCGTTTTCTTCATCGTGTTCTTCAACGTCTATCAGGGCGTCAAGGAAGTCAGCCCGACGGTGCTGGCCAATGCCCGCATGCTGGGCATGAACGAGCGCCAGTTGATGCGCCACGTCTATTGGCCGTCGGCGCTATCCTGGATGTTCTCGTCGCTGCACACCTCGGTGGGTTTTGCCGTCGTGGGCGCGGTGGTGGGCGAGTATCTCGGCTCGGCCGCGGGACTGGGCTACCTGATCCAGCAGGCGGAAGGCGTGTTCGACGTCGCCGGCGTGTTTGCCGGCATGTTCGTGCTGGCCGCCTTCGTCATCGCGATCGACCTGCTGGTCACGATGGCCGAGAAGCGGCTGCTGGTCTGGCGCCCGGTGGCTGAGATCCGCGCTTAGCGCCTTATTGCAGTGGAACGCTGTCGCCCGGCTTCACGCGGACTTCCTTGTCGCCGAGCCAGATCGTTCCCGTGCCCTCAAGAATGTACTGCATCTCATTGGTGTTGGGATGCATATGCTTGCCCACATTGCCGTCCTGCACCGAGACGGTGGCGCCGCTGACTAGGGGGGTGCGGCGGGCTTCTCAGGACAAGCGCGCTCCTCTATCGTGCCGCCAATAGAAAAAGGTGGAGGAACGAAATGAGGATTCTAGTGCGCTCAATCTTGTCGTCGCTGGCGGCACTGGCGATGATGTCCGGCGTCGCACTCGCGCAGTCCAAGGTCACGCTCGCCATCGGCGGCGCCTCTTGTCTGTGCTATCTGCCGACCATGCTGGCGCAGGCTCTGGGCGAATATAAGAAGGCCGGCGTCGACGTCGAGGTCGTCGATTTCAAGGGCGGCTCGCAAGCCTTGCAGGCGGTGATGGGTGGCAGCGCCGACGTCGTCTCCGGCTATTTCGATCACTGCGTCAATCTTGCCGCCAAGGGCCAGCATTTGCAGTCCTTCGTGGTCTATGACCGCTACCCGGGCTTTGCGCTGGTGGTGTCGCCCAAGCACACCGGCTCGATCAATTCGATCAAGGATCTCGCCAACAAGAAAGTCGGCGTCAGTGCCCCCGGTTCATCGACCGATTTCTTTCTCAAATACATGCTGAGCAAGAACGGCGTCGATCCTAATTCGGTCGGCGTAATCGGGGTGGGCCTCGGCGCCACCGCCATCGCCGCGATGGAGCAGGGCAACATCGACGCCGCTATCATGCTCGACCCGGCGGTCACCGTGCTGCAAGGCAAGCACAAGGATCTTAAAATCATCAGCGACACCCGCACGCAAAAAGATACGCAAGCGGTGTTCGGCGGCGATTATCCGGGCGGTGCGCTCTATACCAAGGCTGACTGGATCGAAAAGCACCCGAAGGAAACCCAGGCGCTCACGACGGCGATCGTCAACACGCTGAAGTGGATCCATTCGCATACGCCGGAGGAGATCGCCGACAAGATGCCGCCGGAACTGGTCGGCAAGGACAAGGCGGGCTATATCGCCGCGCTCAAGAACACGCTGCCGATGTATTCGGAAACCGGCCGCATGGACCCGAAGGGCGCGACCGCCGTGCTGGCGGTGTTCAGCCAGTCGTCGCCCGAAGTGGCCAAAGCCAATATCGACTTGTCGAAGACCTACACCAATAAGTTCGTCGAGGCGGTTGGCAAGACCAACTGACGTGACTTCGACGCATTGCTAATCTAACTGTTAATACGGCGGGGGACTTCCCCGCCGTATTTGTTATTGTCGAACAATGAACCTTCTCTCGATCCAATCCCATGTCGCCTATGGCCATGTCGGCAACGCCGCCGCTGTATTTCCGCTGCAGCGGATCGGCGTCGAGGTGTGGCCGGTGCATACCGTGCAGTTTTCCAACCACACCGGTTATGGCGAATGGAAGGGGCAGGTCTTTGACGCCGCCATGATCCGCGAAGTGGTCGCCGGCATAGAGCAGCGCGGTGTGCTGAACGAATGCGACGGCGTGCTGTCGGGCTATATGGGCGGCGCCGATATCGGTGGCGCTATCCTGGACGCGGTGGTGGCTGTCAAACGCGCCAATCCGTCGGCGCGCTATTGCTGCGATCCGGTGATCGGCGATGTCGGCCGTGGCATTTTCGTGCGCGCGGGCATTCCGGAATTCATGAAGGCCAAGGCGGTGCCTGCGGCCGATATCATCACGCCGAACCAATTCGAGTTGGATTATCTTTCCGGGCGCGGCAGCGAGACGCTGGCCAAGGCGCGTGACGCGCTCAAGGCGGTGCACGCCCTCGGGCCGCGTGCCATTCTCGTGACCTCGTTGCATACCGACGAAACCCCGGACGACGCGATAGACCTGCTGGCGTCCGACGACACCGGGTTTTTCCGCCTGCGCACGCCGAAGTTGGCGCTGTCGGTCAACGGCGCCGGCGACGCCATCGCCGCGTTGTTTTTCGCGCATTATTTACGCGGCGGCGACATCGAGCAGGCGCTGGCGCGGGCGGCCTCCAGCATCTTCGGTGTGCTCACCAAGACCGTAGAGGTGGGCGCGCAGGAAATTCAGTTGATTGCCGCGCAAGATGAAATCGTCAGTCCCAGCCTGATGTTCGAAGCGGAAGAAATTCGGCTATGAACACATCGCCTTTGGTTCTGCACGTCGACCGTCTCGCATTAAAGCTCAAGCCGAAGTCCTGGAACTTCGCGGTCGAGCGCGCCGCCGAAATTGAAACCTATTTCGCCGCGCGGCAAATCCAGACACCGGCGCTGTGGAATGGTCCGGTGCTGATGTTGCATCATCAAGTGATCAAGGAAGGCGTATTCTACGGCGACTTCTTGCAGACTGATTTTGCCAGCGCGTCGGCCTGGCATACGTGGGGCAGGCCTGAGACAGGCGTGCGTGACTGTTCGGCCGCGGCGGCCATTATGAGCGCTGACGGTGCATTTTTATTGGGTGTAATGGCCGCGCATACCTTCAATAGCGGGAGAATTTATTTTCCCTGCGGTGTGCCTGATTTGTCAGATATCGTTGACGGCATCGTTGATTTTGATTTGAGCGTCGGTCGTGAGCTCAAGGAGGAGACAGGTCTCGATATCGCGGAATTCGCGGCGGAGCCGGGATGGACTACGGTGTTGGACGGCGCCCTGATTGCTCAGATCAAGGTGCTGAGATCGAACCAGACCGCCGACGTTTTGCGCAAACGCATTCTCGATCAGTTGGCACGCGAGTCCGAGCCTGAGCTGTGTGACATTCGGATCGTGCGCAGCATTGCCGATTTCGAACCGGCGATGTTGGGCTTGGTCAGGGCATTTCTCACGGGCCGGTTCGCCGGCGAATAGGGTCAGATCATGAAACTCGATTCCATCGCCCATCGCTTTCGCATCGACAAGCCGAAAAAATTCCGGCTGGTGAAGCACGACACCGCCGACTGTTGCGGGCTCAGCATCGACAAAGCGGAGGCCAAGACGATGTTGGCGGAGGGCATCGACCGGCTGAGCGCGCTGCAGGAGAAACTCTACGCCGACGGCCGCTGGTCGGTGCTGATCGTGCTGCAGGCGATGGACGCCGCCGGCAAAGACAGCCTGATCGAACACGTCATGAGCGGCATCAATCCGCAAGGCGTCGACGTGCATTCGTTCAAGCAGCCGAGCCACGAGGAATTGGCGCATGATTTCCTGTGGCGCGTCGCGCAACGGCTGCCGGCCCAAGGCCGCATCGGTATTTTCAACCGCTCGCACTACGAGGAAGTGCTGACCGTGCGCGTCCATCCGGAACATCTGGAGGCGCAGAAATTGCCGCGGCCGGCGGCCGGCAAGGAGCTTTGGCAACAGCGTTTCAGGGACATCCGCACCTTCGAGGAGCATCTTGCGCGCAATGGCACGCTGATCCTGAAGTTCTTCCTCAACGTATCGCGCGACGAGCAGCGCAAGCGCTTTCTCGATCGCATTGAAGAACCGGCCAAGCGGTGGAAATTCTCGATGGGCGACGTCGCCGATCGCAAGCTCTGGCCGAAATATATGAACGCCTATGAGGACGCGATCCGCGAGACCAGCCGGCCGGAAGCGCCGTGGTTCGTCGTGCCCGCCGACAACAAATGGTTCACCCGTCTGGTTGTGGCCGGCGCAATCGTCGACGCGATGGAACGGCTCGACCTGGAGTTTCCGAAGGTTGAAGGCAAGGCGCTGAATGAGCTGCATAAGGTGCGCAAGGCGCTGCTCCAGGAGCGGAAATAGCCGTTGCTCGGCTTCACGCGCCCTTGGACGCTTGGATGAGGCGGAGTCGGGCAGTAATACTGACCTATTGCCGCGCTTGATTTGCGATCCCGCTTTCCGCTAGAAGCTCACTTCCGGCACGCGGTTAACGCGGACTTTACCCGAGTCAGCGACCCTGATGCCGACGATGAGGATAACGAGGCGCATGTCGACGCGGCAGACCATCTGCGCGATCGAACGGACGGCCGGTCAGGCCGCCTCCGTGCCCTCCCTCATTCTGGGAACGCTCCTTCTGCTTATCCGCCCCTGAGAGCCGGCTGGGCCATTTTGTGCCTGGGCACTCGGGGGATGACGGAGACGAAGCAAAGCACCCTTAAAGCGCCGCACAGGCGCATTCGACGAGAAGGACTACCCCAATGACTTCCCAGACCCAGTCCGACAAGGACCGCGTCGTTATCTTCGATACGACCTTGCGCGACGGCGAGCAGTGCCCCGGCGCCACCATGACCCACGAAGAGAAGCTCGAAGTTGCCGAGCTGCTCGACACCATGGGCGTCGATATCATCGAAGCCGGCTTTCCGATCGCCTCGGAAGGCGACTTCGCCGCCGTCAACGAGATCGCCAAGCGGTCGAAGAATTCGGTCATCTGTGGGCTGTCGCGCGCCTCGCCGAAGGACATCGACCGTTGCGCCGAGGCGATCAAGCCGGCCAAGCGCCGCCGCATCCACACCTTCCTGTCCACCTCGCCGGTGCACATGAAATACAAGCTCATGAAGGAGCCGCACGAGGTCTATGAGATGGTGATCGGGCAGGTCACCCGCGCCCGCAGCCATACCGACGACGTCGAATGGTCGGCCGAAGACGGCACCCGCACCGAGCACGATTTTCTCTGCCGCTGTGTCGAGGCCGCGATCAAGGCCGGCGCCACCACCATCAACATCCCCGACACGGTCGGCTACACCGTGCCGGAGGAGTATTTCGCCCTGATCAAGATGCTGCGCGAGCGCGTGCCGAACTCGGCCAAGGCGCGCTTCTCGGCGCATTGCCACAACGATCTCGGCATGGCGGTGGCGAACTCGATGGCCGGGCTCAACGCCGGCGTCCGCCAGGTCGAGTGCACCATCAACGGCATCGGCGAGCGGGCGGGCAACGCCGCGCTCGAAGAGGTCGTGATGGCCATCAAGGTTCGCAACGACGTGTTGCCGTACTGGACCGGCATCGACGCCAGCATGCTGACGCGTGCGTCGAAACTTGTGTCGGCCGCGA
>JANMSZ010000588.1:0-2789 GCA_031389925.1 Hyphomicrobiales bacterium
GGGAGGGATGGCACCGCCGGTGACGCAAGTGTTTCCATCAACAGCGGTCACGCTCTAGTAACCGAGAATAGCTTTGGCAGCATCGCCGACGGCTTCCACGTTCTCGCCGGCATCGAGGAAGGCGACGATGCGGCACGGGCAGCCTTCGAGGCCCTCGTAGCGCCACGGGAAGGCGCCGATCACGCAACGCTTGCCGAGCATCAGTTCGATGTCGCCGCCGAGATTCTCGGCGTGCAACAGGCCCTCCTGGAACGCCCAATTGTGAAACGGGAAGACGTCGGCCGAGACCAGCCGCCCGGATTTCTTGTGCGTGTATTCGAAGGTGCCGAAGAACTCGGCCGGGGTCCTGCCGTGCTTCTTGGTGAACTCCTCGGCAAGGTCGGGCCGCATATAGCGGATCGAGGTGTTCATGGCGTGGTCGCAGGAACCGGTGTCCATACCCCACCACTTGATCTTCTTCTTCAGCATCCAATGCAGCGTGTCGAGATTGGGGCCGGGGTGATAGCAGAAATACTTCACCAGATCCTGCTGCGGCTGGCCTTCGTAATGCTTATGCCAGCCGGTGTGCAGGATGAGGATGTCGCCTTCGCGGATATCGGCGCCGGCGCCCTCGATCATCTCCGGCGTGATCACCGCCCAGTCGTGCATGTGCTTGGAGATGTCGACGACGACGCCTCGGTTACACAGATAATCCAGCGGCAGATGCGCCATGTCGCCTTTGCGATTGTCGGTGGCGTGCATCGCGCCGTCGAAATGCGTGCCGACGTGCAGGGCGGTGTCGATGCGCTGCGCGACGATGCGCACCGTCTGCAGGTTCTGCGCGTAATACATCTTGTTGCCGGCATAGCCGACCCAGCCGGGCGTGTGCACGTTCATGACATGGGAGAGATCGACGATTTTCATGGCGTGTCCTGTTAGTGAGTTTGCACTACTCGATCACAGCAGGCCGCGTAGCGCCAGATGGCCGCCAAGCAGGAGCAGGCCGACAAAAAAGCATAGCCGGAAAGTCTCGGCCTTGATGCGGCCGCGGATGAATTGCCCGAGCACCATGCCGATCAGCGCAGCCGCGAGCGCAGCCAGCGACGGCCAGGCCAACGTCGTATTGATTTCGCCGGCATAAGCGAGCGCCGCCGCCATCGTCACCGTCGACACCGTGAACGACAGGCCGAGCGCCTGCACCATCCGGTCGCGTTCGAATTCCAGCGACTGCACGTAGGGCGTGCCGGGAATAACGAAGATGCCGGTCGCCACCGTGATCGCGCCGGTCGCGGCGCCCATCAGCAGGCCAAGCCACCATTCCGCTTTGCGCGGCGTCTTGAACTCGATCTTGAACAGACCGAGCGCGGCATAGAACGCGAGCGCGGAGCCAAGCCAGACTGTCGCCTGCCCGCTGTTGCTGTGCGGCAGCAGCACCGCGCCAACGAACGTGCCGAAGGTGATGCCGATCAGCAGCGGCCACAGCCGCTGCACCAGCGGCCATAAGTCGCCACCGACCATGAACTGCCAGATATTGGTGACCAGCGACGGCACCACCAGAATGGCGGCGGCTTGCGCCGGCGTCATCAACAGGCCGAGCAGGCCGATGGCGACCGTCGGCAGGCCAAGCCCGATGACGCCTTTGACGAAGCCGGCGAGCAGATAGGCGCCCGCGACAGCGCTGAGAATGAGCAATGAGTCCACCGGCACCGTCCTTACCTGCTAGGCGCAGAACATGCGCGAAGCCGCGCGGCGCCACAATGCGGGATGGCGCAACCCTGACTTCGATTTTTGCGAAGGGCGTTCCTTCTTTCCGCGGAGGCGACAGAGGGTTTCGTTCGTTGCCGCGCGGCATCGTTCGGTGCCATACTTTTCGGCCAACCAAGCCGGAACCTCATGCATGCCTGATGTTTTTGTCGCCAAAGCCGCGCAGTTTCCCGACGGCGAGCGGCGCATCGTCCGCCACGGCGCCACGGAAATCGGCGTGTTTCATTGGCAGGGCCAGTATTACGCCTACGAAAATCTGTGCGTGCATCAAGGCGGACCGGCCTGCGAGGGCGTGATGATGCACAAGGTCGAGGACGTGATCGCGCCGGACAAAACCTGGAGCGGGCAAAAGTTCTCCAAGGACGAAATCCATTTCGTCTGCCCGTGGCATGGCTATGAATACGATCTGAAGACCGGCGAATGCGCCGCCGACCGCAAGCTGAAGCTGAAGAGCTTCGAAGTGGTGAAGCGTGGGGAGGATGTCTATGTCGTCGCAGGCTGAAATCGACACGCGTCCTTCGGACGCCGAAATTCAAACCATGCTGGCTAACGCCGTCCGGCTTTTTGCCGAGCGGGCGCAAGAATACGCACAAGAGCGCGACGGCGCCCTGCCCGCCTTTGCCGCCGATGCCGCGACCGCCACCGACGTGATGGTAACCGTCACCGCGATGATGAAGGCGGTGAACCTGCAGGTGTTCGAGCTCGGCATGTGGCAAGCCTGGTCGGGGAAATAACAAATGGAATTGCCACTCAGCGACTTCCGCAAAATGGCGGTCGAGGAATTCGACACCAGCAAGCTGCTGTCGCACGCGGCCAAGCAGGCGGAAGAACGCGGCTACAAGAATTTTCCGATCGTCGACGTCGACTCGCATCACTACGAAAGCGAATCGATCGACGAGATTCTCGAATACATGGACGATCCGGTGCTGCAGCAGCTCGCGCGCAGCGCGCGGCAAGCGAGCTCCAAGAGCGTCGGCGTATTGCCATCCGGCGTCGGCTATCAGGACATGGGCGGGCGCGTCATGCGCTATTCGGTGCGTGGCATG
>JANMSZ010000002.1:0-5491 GCA_031389925.1 Hyphomicrobiales bacterium
TGTCGCTGCGCTACGAGAACGGCGAATTGATCACTGCCGCGACGCGCGGCGACGGCGCCGAAGGCGAGGACGTCACCGCCAACATCAAGACGCTCCGCGAAGTGCCGCAGACGCTCAAGGGCAAGAACTCTAAAGGCAAGAATTTGCCGGCGGTCGTGGAGGTGCGCGGCGAGGTCTATATGACCAAGGCCGACTTCCTCAAGCTCAACGAACGCCAGAAGGCCGCCGGCGACACTATCTTCGCCAATCCGCGCAACTCCGCCGCTGGCTCCTTGCGCCAGAAGGACCCGAGCATCACGGCGTCGCGCCCGCTTGGCTTCTTCGCCTATGCCTGGGGTGAGATCAGCGAGAGGCCGGCTGAAACGCAATCAAAGATGATCGCGTGGTTTGAGCGCATCGGCTTCACGACCAATCCGCTGACGAAAATCTGTCACTCGGTCGATGAGCTGCTCGCCTTCCATCGCCAGATCGAGTTGCAGCGCGCCAAGCTCGACTACGACATCGATGGCGTCGTCTACAAAGTCGACCGGCTCGACTGGCAGGAGCGGCTCGGCTTCGTGTCGCGCACGCCGCGCTGGGGTATCGCGCACAAGTTCCCGGCGGAGCGCGCCGTCACCGTGCTTAAGGACATCGAGATCCAGGTCGGCCGCACCGGCGCCTTCACGCCGGTCGGCAAACTTGAGCCGGTCGGCGTCGGTGGCGTCATCGTGCAGAACGTCTCGCTGCACAACGAGGACTACATCAAAGGCATCGGCGGCGACGGCGAGCCGCTGCGCGAGGGCCGCGACATTCGCATCGGCGACACCGTCATCATCCAGCGCGCCGGCGACGTCATCCCGCAGGTGGTCGACGTCGTGCTCGACAAGCGGCCCAAGGACGCCAAGCCCTATCGCTTCCCGACGAAATGTCCGTGTCATCTGCACACCGATGTGGTGCGCGGGGCCACCGCGACCGGCGAGGAGGAAGCCCGCGCTCGCTGTACCGGCGAGTTCGCCTGTCCGTACCAGAAGATCGAACACCTGCGGTTGTTCGTGTCGCGCCGCGCTTTCGACATCGAGGGCCTCGGCGAAAAGCAGATTCAGTTGTTCTACGAGAACGGGTGGATCAAGGAGCCGGGCGACATCTTCACGCTGCGCGCGCGCAACAACAAGCTCAAGCTCGAAGAGCTCGAAGGCTACGGTGAGACCTCGGTGCGCAATCTATTCTCGGCCATCGACGAGCGCCGCGAAATCTCTCTCGACCGTTTCATCTACGCGCTCGGCATCCGGCAAGTTGGTGAAACAACAGCCCTCGCTTTGGCGCGCGGCTACGGCTCATGGGATGACTTCCACGATGCCAGCTTGAAGGTCGCCAAAGGCGACGAGGAAACCGTCGCCGAGATGGATGCGCTCGATCAGATCGGCGACACCGTGATCGCCGCGGTCGCCGCCTATTTCGGCGAGAGCCATAACCGCGGCATCGTCGAGCGGCTCACCAAGCAAGTGACGATCCTCGATGCGGAAAAGCCGAAGAAGGACACCGCGATCGCCGGCAAGACCGTGGTGTTCACCGGTGCGTTGGAGAAGATGACGCGAGACGAGGCCAAGGCCACCGCCGAGCGCCTCGGCGCCAAGGCCGCCGGCTCGGTGTCGAAGAAGACCGACTTTCTCGTCGCCGGGCCTGGCGCGGGCTCGAAGCTCGCCGAGGCCAAGAAACACGGCGTCCAGGTGCTGACCGAGGACGAGTGGTTGAAACTGATTGGCGGCTAGCGCCGCACCAGCACGCCGTAGGCCAAAGCGGCAGCGACCGCCAAAAACACCATCATCCAGGCCATCGGCATCGCGGTCGACGCGCCCGCCAGCAACACCGAGACGATCTGGGTCGAGGCGGCGCCGATCGCCATTTGCGTGAAGCCGGTCATGCCGGCGGCGGTGCCGGCCGCCTGCGGCCGCACGCTGATCGCGCCGGCGATGCAGTTCGGCAGCATCAGGCCGTTGCCGAACGAGATCACGAGTTGCGGCAGAAAAATAATCGCCGGCCCGCCGTCCGGCACAGCGGTAACAAGGACCGCGGTCAGCCCGGCGCCGAGCAACTCGAAGCCGATGCCGACGACGATCAGCACGTGAATGCCGAAACGTTGCGACAGCCGCGACACCGAGAAATTGCCACTCATGTAGCCGAGCGAGGTCACCGCGAACCAAATGCCGAACTCGGCCGACGAGCGGCCCATCAGCGTCACCACGATATGTGGGCCGCCGCCGATAAAGGTGAAGAACGGCGCCGAGCCCAGCGCGCCTGCCAGCACGTAGCCGTGGAATTTCGCGGTGCCGAGCAGGCTGCGCGTGTCCTGCCACAGGCCGGCCGGTGTATCCGGGGCGGTCTTCGGCCGCGTCTCCGGCAACACAATGAAGGCCCAGGTCAGCACGATGGCGCAAAATGCCGCGAGGAACAGGAAGATCGCCTCCCAGCCGAAGGCGGTGTCGAGAATGCCGCCGATCAGCGGCGACACCATCGGCGCGATCACCATTGCGGTGGTCACCAGGCCGAGCATCGCGGCGGCGCGGTCGCGCTCGAACAGGTCGCGGATGATGGCGCGGCCCATCACAATGCCGGTCGCGGCGCCGACTGCCTGCACGATGCGCATCGCGATCAGCGCGCCGATCGACGAGGTGGCGATGGCGCCGAGCGAAGCGATCACCGCAATTGAAAGTCCAACCAGCACCACCGGCCGGCGGCCGAAGCGGTCGGACAGCGGCCCGAGCAGAAGCTGCGCGGTGGCAAGGCTGAGCAGATACAGCGACAGCGTCAGTTGCACGGTGGCGGTGTCGGTGGCGAGTTGCCGCGTCAGCCCCGGCAGCGCGGGCACCACCATGTTGAGAGTGGCCGGGCCGATGGCGGTCATGGCCATCAGCAGCGCCAGCAGCCGCCACGGCGTGGCCTGCTTGGCCGTCTCAGCAACGGGCGTCGACGCGCCCATCAGCTTGTGCCGAGCGGCCGGGTCGCGGCCTCGAGCCAGGCTTGCGCCGGCGCATCGAGCAGCGGGCTCAGCGCGGTCTGGACATGGGCGTGATAGGCGTCGATCCAGGCGCGTTCCTTGGCGGTCAGCATGCGCGTCAGGATCAGGCGGCGGTCGATCGGCGCCAGCGTCAGCGTCTCGAATTGGTTGAGCGGCTTCTCGGCGCCCTCGGGCGCGGGGGCGGCCGTCACTAGCACCAGGTTCTCGATGCGGATGCCATAGGCGCCAATTTTGTAGTAGCCCGGCTCGTTGGACAGGATCATGCCGCGCTTGAGCGGCACGGTGCCGAGCTTGGAAATACGCGCCGGGCCTTCGTGCACCGACAGATAGCTGCCGACGCCGTGGCCGGTGCCGTGATCGAAATCGAGCCCGGCCTGCCACAGCGCCAGGCGCGCGAAGGGATCGAGCTGCGCGCCGCTGGTGCCTTCGGGAAACACCGCGGTGGCGATGGCGATGTGGCCGCGGAGCACGCGGGTGAAACGGTCGCGCATTTCCTCAGCTGGTGTGCCGACCGCGACGGTGCGGGTGACGTCGGTGGTGCCGTCTTCGTATTGCGCGCCGGAATCGATCAGGAACAACTCGTTATTGCCGATGGTGCGGTTCGAGCTTTCGGTGACGCGGTAATGCACGATGGCGCCGTTCGGCCCCGAGCCGGAAATGGTCGGGAACGAAACGTCCTTCAGGAGGCCGGTGTCGCGGCGGAAGCTTTCCAGCGCCGCGACCGCCTCGATCTCGGTCAGCTTGCCGGAGGCGGCCGCGCCGTCGAGCCAATGCAGGAAGCGCACCATGGCGACGCCGTCGCGTTTGTGCGCGGCTTTCATGCCGGCGATCTCGGCGGGGTTCTTCACCGATTTCATCAGCGTGATGGGGTCGGCGCCGCGCACCGGCTTGCCGTTATTGTCGGCGATCAGCCGCGTCAGCGCGTCGGCGGCGCTGTCGGAATCGAGCCGCACGGTTTTGTCGGCCATCGCGGCGAGATCGCGCGTCAAGTCATCGGGCGCGCGCACGTCGCAAAATTCTTCCAGCGCGTGCCGCACGGCGTTGTCGAGCTTGGCGCCGTCGACGTAAAGTGCCGGGCGGCCGTCGCGCGGGATCAACGCGAAAGCGAGCACCAGCGGCGTATGCGCGACATCGGAGCCGCGGATGTTGAACGTCCAGGCGACGTTCTGCGGATCGGACACCACCAGCACGTCGGCGCGCGCTTTGTCGATCTCGACGCGGATGCGGTTGAGCTTGTCGATGGCGCTTTCGCTGGCGAGCTTGATATCGCGCAGCGTCACGGGGCCGGACGGTGGGGCAGGGCGGTCGCTCCACAGCGCATCGATCGGGTTGCCATCGACCGGCACCAAAGTGGCGCCCACCGTCGCGCAAACTTTCTTCAGTTTCTCGGCGCCGTCGGCGGTGTGCAGCCACGGGTCGTAGCCGAGCTTGGCGCCGCTCTTGAGATTCTGCTCGAGCCACTGGTCCGGTGGCTTCTCCACCAGATGCTCGATGGTGAAAACCTTGTCGTCGACTTGGGCGGCGGCCTGCACGGTGTAGCGGCCATCGGCGAACACCGCGGCTTTGTCGGCGAGCACGACTGCGGCGCCGGCCGAGCCGGTGAAGCCGGTCAACCAGGCCAGCCGCTCTTCGCTCGTCGGCAAATATTCGTTCTGCTGCCGGTCGGCACGCGGCACCACAAGGCCGTCGAGGCCGCGGCGCTTGAGTTCGACGCGCAACGCGGCGACGCGGCCGGCGCTTTGCGCGCGGCTGCTGGCGTCGTCGAATGTCTGGAAGCGCGCCTCGAACATGGTGGCGCACCATAACGCCCTGCGCGCGCCGGGCAACGCGTTGTGGCGATCTATTCGGCAATTCAGCGGTGCGCTGATTCAAATTTGTGCATTGCAATAAAATTGTCGTAATGCCGACACCAAGATCATCCAAAAGGTTAATCAATTCTCCAATATTAGCAGGGCTTCTATGCGCGTATCGAGGATGTTCGCAGGCGCGAAACGATCTATGTTGCAATGCAATAGTCAGGGGTGATTCTCGAGGAGTTGCTCACTCGCTTTCGAGAAGGAGAACGTAAAAATGGTTGCGACGACCTATAGCGGCACCGGCGTCGCGGTTCCCGAACGGACCGCCGGCAAGAAGCGCACGAGCCTTTGGACGCGCATGTACACGGCCCTCGCGGACTCGCAGATGAAACGGGCGGAGCGCGAAATTGCCCGCTACGCCTATCTGCTGCCGCGTGAGTACGAGCGGACGCAGGCGCGCCGCGAGGACCAGCCGTTCGGCGGCTGGTAGGAGTTCGTTTTTTTGCCTGCGAAACCGCCTCGGTCTCCCCGCCTGAGGCGGTTTTGTTTTGTGCATGATCCCGAAAAGTGGACACCGATTTTCGGAAAAGATCATGCGCGATATAAAAACTACCTTCGCAAAATCAGCGTCATCCAGCCGTCGAGCGGGATGCGCTTCTCGAGCAAAAGTCCCTGCGCGCGATAGGCCGCGAGCGCGGCA
>JANMSZ010000008.1:0-7538 GCA_031389925.1 Hyphomicrobiales bacterium
GACATCGACCCGAAGTCGCACCCGGCCTGGACCGGCGGCCAGCAGCAGTTGATGGACCGCGGCGGCCGCGTGTCGCGCTTCCAGAAGAAGTTCTCGGGCTTCATCAAGGAAGGCGCCAAAGCCGAACCGAAGGCCGACGCCCCCGCCAAGAAGTAGGCACAAGGCTTCACCACAAGGCTTCACCAATCGCGAAAAAGCCCCGGCATGCCGGGGCTTTTTTGTCTTCAGCCGTTGCAGGTGGCGATCAGGCGCCCTGCCCGAACGCCGCCTTGAGCAGGCCCAACTGGCGCTCGACGGGGTTCATCGCCGGCACATGATCGTCCGGCACGCGATTGTGGATGTTGTTGTCGAGGCGGCGCACTTTGCCCTGCAGCGCCTGCGAGCGCTCGATCAAAGCGCGCAGCGTCTCCGGCAGCAATTCGAGATTGTGCGGGTCGTGGGTGTCGGCGGCCGCCAGCTTGACCTTGGTCTTTTCCTTGTTGGCCTGCGACAGCGACATCTCGCCTTCCTTGACGGCGCGATGCAGCAGCAGCCAAGACGCGAGTTGCATCAGCCGCGTGGTGAGCCGCATGCTCTCGGTGGCGTAAGCCAGCGCCGCGGCACGCTCGAGTTTCTTTGATTCCTGGCGGCCGGGTCCGTCGAGATAGGTCGCGGTCTCTTCGACCAGGCCCATGCCCTCGCGGAACAGATCGGCGAAGGCTTGTGAGTTGGCGAGCCGCTCGCCGAAAGACACCGGCTGCGAGTCACTCATCATCGGCTTTTCGGACATGACGCAAACGCCTCACAACACAGGGGCAAAACAAACCCCGTAAACGATTGGGTAAGCATGCGCGCCAACCCGAATTCTGTCCAGGCAGATCGGGCGACATGGTTGTCAGGCAAGCTAAACAGCGCCCGTGGCACAGGTGTTTTGTGCCGCTTGTGCCAAATCGACACAAAAAAGAGCCGCCGTCGCCGGCGGCTCGAAAGTTGATAACAGGGAGGCGTCAAACAGAGTGGACAGGAGCCACTCACGTCCATGAAGATGGACGCCCTAGTAATGATCGAGAAAGCTTAACAAGCCTTTAACGCTTAACGGGAGCCCCGGTTTTTTTAACCAAAGGCGTGCAATTTAATTGCGCATGATCTTGTCCGAAAACCGGTTCCCACTTTTCGGGATCATGCGCTACTTCTTGAAAAACTGATCGGCGGCCGAGCGCGAGGCGCGCTTCTTGGCCGTATCGGCTTCCAGCCGGCCGATTTCCTCGCGCAGAAGCTCAATCCGGGCGGCCAGTTCCTCGACCGACAGCAAAGTCAGTTCCTGGCCGATCTCGTGCGAGACCTTCTTTTTTGGCCTGTCTTCGTCGTCGATTGCCGCCATAAACTTAGCTCCATTGCCCCGAAATTTAGCCACCCAAAGCCGGGTTGTCACACCGGAAGGGCCCGCCTAAACAGGGCTGGACCCCAACCCAAAGCCTTAAGGAACTTGATGCGCCTTCCGAGCAGCATGACCGTTATCGCCATCAAGGCCCCCGGCGGGCCCGAAATGCTGGTGCCGGAGCAGCGCCCGGTCCCCACGCCCGGCGACGGCGAAATCCTGGTCAAGGTCGCGGCCGCAGGCGTCAACCGGCCCGACGTCATGCAGCGTCAGGGCCTCTATCCGGCCCCGCCCGGCGCGCCGGACACGCCAGGCCTCGAAATCGCCGGCAACATCGTCATGCTCGGCAACAATGTCAGCCGCTGGAAGACCGGCGACCGCGTCATGGCTTTGGTGTCCGGCGGCGGCTACGCCGAATATGCCTTGGCTCACGCCAGCCACGCGATGCCGGTGAGCGGCTTGTCGATGATCGAAGCCGGCGCAATCCCTGAGACCTTCATGACGGTCTGGCACAACGTGTTTGAGCGCGGCGCTCTGAAATCCGGCGAGACCTTGCTGGTGCATGGCGGCTCGTCGGGCATCGGCACCACCGCGATCCAGCTTGCCAAGAATTTCGGCGCGCGCGTCATCGTGACCGCCGGTTCGGAGGACAAATGCGAGGCCTGCCGCAAGCTCGGCGCCGAGGTCGCCATGAACTATCACACCGAGGTCTTCGTCGCCAGCGTCAAGGCGGCCACGAACGACAAGGGCGCCGACGTTATACTCGACATGGTGGGTGGCGATTACGTCGCGCGCAATTACGAAGCCGCCGCGGTCGAGGGACGTATCGTGCAGATCGCATTCCAGGGCAGCCCGAAGGCAACCGTCAATTTCATGCGCGTCATGCTCAAGCGGCTGCATCACACCGGCTCGACGCTACGCTCGCGCTCGGTCGCCGACAAAGGCGCGATCGCGCGCGCGGTCGAGGATAACGCCCTGCCGTTGCTGGCGTCGGGTAAAATCAAACCGGTGATCTTCAAGACCTTCCCGCTGGCGCAGGCGGCCTCCGCCCATGCGCTGATGGAATCCAGCGTCCATATCGGCAAGATCGTCCTAACCCTTTGATGGTGAAGAACAACATTTGCGCGCCCGCGAGCGGGCCCCCAACCTTGGCCGCGTGCGGCCGGGGCCTAAAGCCGCGAATTCGGCGCATTGTCGGCCCTAGACTGCGTGGGGCGAAGTTGTTCGCGGGGACCAACCGTCGGCCGGGCCGTATCAGCATGTCGCAAGGCGCAGCCGCGGACGGGGGCTTAAGTTTGATTGTCACTCGTTGCGTAACGGCCATGACGGCTGTGCTGTTGCTTGCGCTCGCCGCTTTGGTAACGGCGACAGCGCCCGCGCGCGCCGTCGAAGCCGTAAACGTGCGGCTCGATGCTCCCGCAATCGATCTCACCGCCGCCACCGAACGCCAGAAGACCGAGACCGACCGCACCCAGGTTTCCACCGCGCCCGGTCCCGACGGCATCGTGCGCCGCATCGAAGTGCGCGCCCGCGAAGGCAACACCAACTGGGCGGTGTTCGCGCTCACCAATAACAGCGACGAACAGATCGACCGGCTGATCGTCGTGCCGCATTACCGCATGGTCGGCTCCGGATTGATCTGGCCCGACCTCGGCCTGTCGCGCATCGCCGGCATCACGCCGTCCTCCGGCGACCGTCCGCTGCGGCAGGAGAGCACGACCTCCGACATCTTCCGCGTCACGCTCGACCCCGGCACAGTGATTACGTTCGTGGCAGAACTTCGCACCGACAAGTTGCCGCAGATCTATCTGTGGGAGCCGGACGCCTACAAGGACAAGGTCAACTCCTTCACGCTGTACCAGGGCATCGTCATCGGCATCGCCGGCCTGCTGGCCTTGTTCCTCACCATCTTGTTCGTGGTGAAGGGCTCGGTGATGTTCCCCGCCGCCGCAGCCCTCGGCTGGGCGGTCTTGATCTACATCGGCATCGACTTCGGCTTCTGGGGCAAGGTGTTCGACATGTCGGCCGGCGCCGAGCGCGTCTGGCGCGCCTGCGGCGAGGCGATCCTGTCGGCGACGCTGCTGGTGTTCCTGTTCGCCTATCTCAATCTGTCGCGCTGGCATGTGCGCTACGCCCACATCACGCTGGCCTGGCTCGCGGCGCTGGCCGCGCTGATCGCGGTCGCGGTGTTCGATCCCGCCGTCGCCGCCGGTATCGCGCGGCTGTCGCTCGCCGGCATCGCGGTGTTCGGCTTGGCGCTGGTGATTTATCTGTCGACCCACGGCTTCGACCGCGCCGTGCTGCTGATCCCGACCTGGCTGTTGCTGGTGGTCTGGACCTTGGGCGCAGGGTTTGCGGTCAGCGGCGCCGTCACCAACGACATCATCGGCCCGGCGCTGCTCGGCGGCCTGGTGCTCATCGTGATGCTGATCGGATTCACGGTGATGCAGCACGCCTTCGCCGGCGGCATCACCCACGGCATCGTCTCCGACGTCGAACGCCGCGCGCTGGCGCTGACGGGCGCCGGCGACATGATCTGGGACTGGGACGTCTCCGCCGACAAGGTGTACACCTCGCCGGAGACCGAGCATCTGCTCGGCCTCAAGCGCGGCACGCTAGAAGGCCCGGCGGCGGAATGGCTCGACATCATTCACCCGCTCGACCGCGATCGTTTCCGCTCGTCGCTCGACGGCGTCGTCGAGCAGCGTCGCGGCCGCCTCACCCAGGACTTCCGGCTGCGCGCTTCCGATGGCCATTATCTCTGGTTCACGCTGAAGGCGCGGCCCGTCGTCGGCTCCGATGGCGAAGTCGTGCGCCTGGTCGGCACGCTGACCGACGTGACCGATTTCAAGAATTCCGAAGAGCGCCTGCTGTTCGACGCGGTGCACGACAATCTCACAGGGTTGCCCAACAGAGAGCTTTTCATCGACCGTATGGAGGCGGCGTTCGCCTATGCGCGCTCCGACCCGCAGATGCGGCCGTCGGTCATTTTGGTCGATCTCGATCGCTTCAAGCAGGTCAACGACTCGGTCGGCATTGCCGTCGGCGATTCAATCTTGCTCACCATCGCGCGGCGGCTCGGAAGGCTGCTCAAGCCGCAGGATACGCTCGCGCGGCTGTCCGGCGATCAATTCGCATTGATCCTGCTGTCGGAGAAAGAGCCCGCGCGCATCGTGGCTTTCGCCGAAACCATGCGCCGCACCTTGCGCGCGCCGATCGCCTTCAACGACCGCGAAATCTTCATTACCGCCTCGATCGGCCTGGCACTGTCGGAAAACCAGCAGCATCGCACCGAAGAGGTTCTGAAGGATGCAGAATTGGCGATGTATTACGCCAAGCGCATCGGCGGCGACCGCATCGAAATCTTCAAGCCGGCGATGCGCTCGCGCAAGACCGACCGCTTGACGATGGAATCGGAATAGCGCCGCGCCATCGAGCGCGAGGAAATCAAGGTGCTGTACCAGCCGATCGTGCGGCTGGAAGATCGCGCCATTGCCGGCTTCGAGGCGCTGGCGCGCTGGGACCACCCGAAGATGGGCCGCCTGTCGCCGGCCGAATTCATCTCGATCGCCGAGGAAATCGGCCTGATCGTCGACCTCGGCCTGTTCGTGCTCGACCGCACCGCGCGCCAACTCGCGACCTGGCAGGCTGCCAACAAAGGCCGCGAGCCGATCTTTGCCTCCGTCAACGTATCGTCACGGCAATTGCTGCGCCACGACCTGATCCAGGACCTGCGCAGCGTGCTGGCGCGCCATAGCGTCGCGCGCGGCACGTTGAAGCTCGAAATCACCGAGTCACTGGTGATGGAGAATCCCGAGCACGCCGCGCAAATCCTCACCCGCGTGCGCGAACTCGGCGCTGGCCTGTCGATGGACGATTTCGGCACCGGCCATTCGTCGTTGGCCTACCTGCAGCGCTTCCCGTTCGACACCATCAAGATCGACCAGTCCTTCGTGCGCACCACCACGCGCGGCACGCGGCCGGTGATCCTGCGCTCGATCATCTCGATGGCGCATGATCTCGGCATGGAAGTCGTGGCCGAAGGCGCCGAGACCGATTCCGATGCGGTCGAGCTCTACCAATTGGGCTGCGAATACGCCCAGGGCTTTGCGTTCGGCGAGCCGATGAGCCCGGAAGCCGCGCGCGACCTCCTGCTCGAAAAGCCGACCCGCGGCCGCGCGCTCAAGATCGCGTCGGAATAGCGCTCGATGAACCGGCCTCTGGAAAACGCCGATCGGCCCACGGTCGAAGGCTTCGGCCGCGAATGGTCGGCCTTCACGCAATCGGACTTGGAATTTTCGGCCGAAGAGCGGCAGGCGATTTTCGACGGCTATTTCTCGATCTTCCCCTGGCAGGCGCTGCCGCCAAATGCAATTGGCGCCGATATCGGTTGCGGCAGCGGACGCTGGGCCACCTTGGTCGCGCCGCGCGTCGGAACACTGCACGCGGTCGATGCCAGCCCCGACGCACTGGCGATTGCACGCACCAATCTCGCCGGCGCGGACAATGTCCGCTTTCATCAGGCATCGGTGTCGGCGTTGCCGTTCGCCGACGGCGAACTCGATTTCGCCTATTCGCTCGGCGTGCTGCACCACGTGCCCGACACCGCCGGTGCGATCCGCGACGTCGCCGCCAAGCTCAAACCCGGCGCGCCGTTTCTGATCTATCTCTATTACGCCTTCGACAACCGCTCGGCGCTGTTTCGCGCCATCTGGATGGCCTCGAACATCGCGCGGATCGTGCTGTCGCGCATGCCCTACGCGCTCCAGATCGTGGCCACGACCATCATCGCCGCAACCATCTATTGGCCGCTGGCGCGTGGGGCCGCTTTGCTCGAGCGCATCGGCGCGATGCCGCGCTCGTGGCCGCTCGCCTTCTACCGCCGCCGGTCGTTCTACGTGATGCGCACCGACGCCTTCGACCGGTTCTGCACGCGGCTCGAACAGCGGTTCACGCGCGTGCAGATTGCCGAGATGCTGCAACAGGCAGGTTTCACCGACATCCGATTTTCGGAGAACGAGCCTTATTGGGTCGCCGTCGCCGTCAAAGCGCGTTAGGCGTGGCCGGCCTG
Source organism: Hyphomicrobiales bacterium (assembly GCA_031389925.1). Taxonomy (GTDB): domain Bacteria; phylum Pseudomonadota; class Alphaproteobacteria; order Rhizobiales; family Xanthobacteraceae; genus Pseudolabrys. The sequence goes on from JANMSZ010000008.1 coordinate 6,429, forward strand.
GCTCGACAGTTGGCCGAGATTGATGCCGATCTTGCTCAAGGCCTTGTCATATTTGCCGTCGGTGTCGGTGCCGAAGATCAATTCCGGATCGGCGGCGCAATGCAGCCAGCCGTTCTCCTGGATTTCCTGCTCGAGCTGGCCGGGCGCCCAGCCGGCATAGCCAAGCGCGAGGATGGCGTCATGCGGACCGTTGCCGCTGGCGATTGCCTTGAGAATATCGAGCGTCGCGGTGAGGCAGATGCCTTCGTCGATCGGCAGCGTCGAATTCTCGATGAAGAAATCGGCCGAGTGCAGCACGAAGCCACGCCCGGTTTCGACCGGCCCGCCTTTGAGCACCTTGATCGTGCCGGCATCGGTCGGCAATTCGATCCGTTCGGCCGCCGGAATCACTTCAAGCTGCACCAGCAGGTCGGGGAATTTGATGTTCGACGCCGGCTGGTTGACGATGATGCCCATGGCGCCTTCGGTCGAGTGCGCGCAGACATAGATCACCGAACGGGTGAAGCGCTCGTCGCCCATCGTCGGCATGGCGATCAGCATCTGGCCGTCGAGATAGCCCAACGCCGCCGGAGGCGAGGTTGCGCCGGAGGCTTTGCTGCGAGACGATTTGCGCGGTGACTTCATTTGGAAATGGTACCCGATGATTCTGTCATTTAAAACGACGCAAGCGGCACAAAGTTCAGTCAGCCACCAGGATATTCAAGGCAGCAATTGTGGCGAAATCGCCGCCAAAGCCCCAATTGCGGACGGCCTGCACGGATATTGGTCACCCCTGCTCACAATGAATTCAGTGGCGCGCCCTGCATTTCCCCATTAGATCGGCGCCCATGATTACGGATTTCAACGCGCGTCGCCCATTAACGATTGCCGCGCTCGCGGCCTACGGCGTCATCGCCTTCGGCGCGCCGGCGCGCGCCGCCGACGCCTCGGCCTGGTCCGACGACAGCCGCTCGTCGATCCGTTTGATCGCCGGCAGCCACAGCGGCAGCGAAGCGCGCGTGCGCGCGGGAGTCGAAATCAAGTTGCAGCCCGGCTGGAAAACCTATTGGCGCTATCCGGGCGATTCCGGCGTGCCGCCACGTTTCGATTTTTCCGGATCGGACAATGTGC
>JANMSZ010000038.1:0-6342 GCA_031389925.1 Hyphomicrobiales bacterium
CTCGAAGCTCGCAAGATAACTCACGCCGCCGAGCACGCGCAGCAGCAGCCCGGAATCGGCCATGGCGATCAGCGTCGGCACCGCGTGTGGCGCCACCAAGAGTTTCATCACTTCCATGCGCACGCGCTCGCGCGACAATTGGTCGAGCCCCTCGCGGCCGGCGATGCAGGCGGCGAGGCCCTGCGCATCGGGATGGCCGCCTTCACTGTAAGCGGCGTGAAAGCGGAAGAAGCGCAGAATGCGCAGGTAGTCTTCCTCGATGCGCAGCTTGGGATCGCCGATGAAGCGCACGCGGCGCACGTCGAGATCGGCCAGCCCGCCGACATAGTCATAAACCGTGCCGTCGCGCGACGCTGACAGCGCGTTGATGGTGAAATCGCGGCGCTCGGCGTCGGTCTTCCAGTCGCGGCCGAACGCGACCTTGGCGTGACGGCCATCGGTCTCGACATCGCGGCGCAGCGTCGTGACTTCGAACGGATGCTTGTCGATGACCACCGTGACGGTGCCGTGCTCGATGCCGGTCGGCACCGCCTTGAAGCCGGCGGCGGAGACGCGCTTCACCACCTCCTCCGGCAACGCCGTGGTGGCGACGTCGACTTCGTGGACCGGCATTTTGAGCAACGCATTGCGCACCGCGCCGCCGACCACGCGCGCTTCCTCGCCGTCGCGATCAAGCACGTCGAGCAGCCGCGGCAAGGCGCCGCCGCCGAGCCAGGCCGCGCCTGCAACGCTGCGCGCGGTCGCACCGGCCGATGTCACTTGATCTTCCCCGGAACGAACTTGCCGTTTTCCATATGCGCGGGGACGTAATTCGAGCCGGGTGGCGCGCCGGTGTATTCGGCGAAGTAGAAAAAGCCCGCCACCATCAATATCAGCGCGACGATGATCAGCGTGAGCACGCGGGACAGCGGCCACGAATCCGGATGCAGCACATCGGCTTTGATCGCCCACAGAAAGACGACGTAAAGCGCAAACGGCATGACGAAGAGCGCGATCTCGGTGAAGACTTGGCGGATCATGTGTAAATCCGTTCGTGCAGATTGCGCAGGATACCAGCCGTCACGCCCCAAATGTAGCGCTCGCCGAAGGTGATCGCGTAATAATGCCGCGTCATGCCCTGCCAATCGCGCGAATGGCGTTGCACGTTGGCCTGATCCATCAGGAAAGCGAGCGGCACCTCAAAGGTGGCGTCGACTTCGCCGGTATTGAGCGTGAGCGCAAAGCCCGGCTTCACCCGCGCGATCAGCGGCACGATGCGGTAGCCCTGCGTCGTCATGTAGAGATCGAGATAGCCGAGCGGCTCGACCGAACCGCGGCCGAGGCCGATCTCCTCCTCGGTCTCGCGCAACGCCGCGGCCAACGGATGGGCGTCGGACTTTTCCATCTTGCCGCCGGGAAACGAGATCTGTCCCGGATGATTGGGTAGGTGCTGGGCGCGTTGCGTCAGCAGCACCGTCGGCTCGGGATGGTCGACCACCGGCACCAGCACCGCCGCCGGCTTGATCGGGCGCACCTCGGCGATCTTCTGCATCACCGGATCGGCGTCATGGTCGCCGCGCTTCGGCGTGATCGACGCGTCGTTCAAACCCGCCGGCACGTCGAGCGTCAGCCGCGCCTTGGCGCGTCCAAAGAATTCCGCCGCCGAAAGCGGCGTCACCGTATCCATCACGCGAACTCCCGCACGACGCTGGCGTCGGCCATCGCAAAAAATTCTCCGCCCGACACCACGCCGAACATCGCCTTGCCGTCGATGCTGCGCTCCTCGCCGAGTTCGACAAGATCGTAAAACAACGGCCGCGTCACCTTGGCCCACAGGTCGCGGCGGACGTGGAGGAACGGTTTGAGTCCACCTTCCGGCTCCGGCTCGAACCGCAGCGCGTGGCCGGGGCCGGCCTCGACCCAGTCGTCGACGTTGGTGCGGAAGCTGAGCACCTGCCCCCGAGCATCATGCTCGGCCTTGAGCTCGACGGCGAGGAACGGCGCTTCTACGACGATTAAACCGACCTTTTCGACCGGGGTGACCAGGAAGTATTTGTCGCCTTCCCGTTTGAGCACGGAGGCGAACAATTTGACTAATGCCGGCCGCCCGATCGGGGTCTTCTGGTAGAACCAGGTACCATCGGCGGCGATCTTCATGTCGATATCGCCGCAAAATGGCGGATTCCACTTCTCGACGGGCGGCGGGCCCCGCTTTTCGCGGGGCAGCGCTGCGACAATGGCCTCCAGCCCGCCCTGCTGCCCTATCTTCACCATGGTTTCCCTAGCTAATTCCAGGCTTCTCGCGCCTGTTCGCAACTTTGTGACTCAACGGACCCAGGCCCGGAAGATAGCGTAAGCTTGGCCACAGAATGAGGCAGATTCGCCCCAAATGGCGCACGAAAATCGCCTTGGTGCATTTGTTGCATAGCCAATAGGCACGGCCAACGACACAGGGAAACTCCATCATGGCGGCGGCAGGCGGCGAAAATCTCGAAAAGCTGGAAGACATGATCGTGCGCGCGGCGGAATCGACCGCCGTTCACGTGCGCGCGGCCAAAGCCGCCATCGGCGCGGTGATCTTCGGTCAGGACATCGTGGTCGAGCGCGCGCTGATCACGATCTTGTCCGGCGGTCATGCACTGCTGGTCGGCGTCCCCGGCCTCGCCAAGACGAAACTGGTCGACACCATGGGCATCGCGCTCGGGCTCGACGCCAAGCGTGTGCAGTTCACGCCCGACCTGATGCCCTCGGACATCCTCGGCACCGAGGTCTTAGAGGAGACTCCAGGGGGCAAGCGCAGCTTCCGCTTCATCGCCGGTCCCGTATTCGCGCAATTGCTGATGGCCGACGAAATCAACCGCGCCTCGCCGCGCACCCAATCCGCTTTGCTGCAGGCCATGCAGGAGCAGCACGTCAGCGTCGCCGGCGCGCGCCACGATCTGCCGAAGCCTTTCCATGTTCTAGCGACGCAAAACCCGCTGGAGCAGGAAGGCACTTATCCGCTGCCCGAAGCGCAGCTCGACCGCTTCCTGATGGAAGTCGATGTCGACTATCCGGATCTCGCCAGCGAACGTAAAATCATGTTCGACACCACCGGCGCGGAAGAGACGCGCGCCAAGGCGGCGATGACGTCGGACGATCTGATTGCTGCGCAACGGCTGGTGCGCCGTCTGCCGGTCGGCGAGAGTGTGGTCGAAGCCATTCTGACGCTCGTGCGCTCGGCGCGTCCCGGCCCCGAAGCCGGCGATCTCGGCAAACTGATCTCCTGGGGCCCCGGCCCGCGCGCCAGCCAGGCTTTGATGCTGGCGGTTCGCGCCCGCGCGCTGCTCGACGGCCGTTTCGCACCGTCGGTCGACGACGTGATCGAACTCGCCGAACCCGTGCTCAAGCACCGCATGGCCCTGACCTTCGCCGCGCGCGCCGAAGGCGAGACCATCACCAACGTGATCCAGCGGCTGAAGGCGCGCATCGGATAATCATGGCCGAGCCCCTCCGCAGCGAACCACAAGACGAGGCGGTACAAGCAGCTGTCGGCAAGAGCCGTAAGCTCGCCGCGCGGATTCCGCGCCTCATCTTGGAAGCGCGCCGCGTCGCCTCGACCGTGATTCATGGTCTGCACGGCCGCCGCCGCGCCGGCTCGGGCGAGAATTTCTGGCAGTACCGGCGCTTCGTCAACGGCGAGCCATCACACAATGTCGATTGGCGGCGCTCGGCGCGCGACGATCATCTTTATGTGCGCGAGCGTGAATGGGAAGCCTCGCATACCGTCTGGCTGTGGGCCGACCGTTCGCCGTCGATGGACTTCAACTCCGCCCTCACGGACTGGAGCAAGCTCGACCGCGCGCTCGTCGTGACTTTCGCACTCGCCGAAGTCCTGGTGCAGGGCGGCGAACGCGTCGGCATACCCGACCTGATGCGCCCGAGTTCGAACCGCAACGTCATCGAAAAGATGGCGCAGGCGATCATTCACGATGTCGCCGAGCATCCGAGCCTGCCGCCGAGTTTCGCGCCAGCGCCGTTCTCCGAAGTGCTGCTGCTGTCCGACTTCTGGTCGCCGGTCGCCGAATTCCGCCGCGTCATCGGCCAGTTGGCCGCGAACGGCGCGCGCGGCCATGTCGTGCAGGTGGTCGATCCGGCGGAAGAGACGTTCCCCTACTCCGGCCGCGTCGAGTTCGTTGAATCGGAAGGGCTCGGCAGCATCACCGCCGGCCGCGCCGAGACCTGGCGCAGCGACTACCAGACACTTCTGGCCAATCACCGCGCCGCTTTGCGCGCGGAATGCGAACAATTCGGCTGGAGCTTCACGGTCCACCGCACCGATCGCGGACCGACTGAATTGCTGTTTGCGATCCACGCCCGCATGGGCGCCGGCGCGCAACAGACCATGGTCAACAGCCGGCACGCGCCGGCGCAGCAAAGGAGCCCGGCATGATCGGCTCCTTGCCACTGGGTTTTGCCCAGCCGCTGGTGCTGCTCGGCCTGCTCAGCCTGCCGGTACTGTGGTGGTTGCTCCGGCTGGTGCCGCCGCGGCCGCGCCGCATCGACTTCCCGCCGACACGGCTGCTGTTCGAGATCGCGCCCAAGGAAGAGACGCCGTCGCGCACGCCGTGGTGGCTGACATTGTTGCGGCTGTCGCTGGCGGCGCTGTGCATCATCGCCGCCGCCGGTCCCTTGTGGAATCCACCGCTCGCCGCGACGGCCCGCGCCGCGCCGTTGCTGCTCCTGCTCGACGATGGCTGGCCGGCGGCCGCGTCCTGGGACGCCCGCCTTCGCGCCGCCGACGAGTTGATCGCGCGGGCCGAGGCCGACAACCGCGGTGTCGCCGTGCTGCCGTTATCCGAAACCACGCGCGACATTTCACTGCAGATCGCCGGCGCCGCCCGCGTCCAGGTCAAGCTGATCAAGCCGAAGCCGCAGGGCGTCGAGCGCAGCGACGCGCTGCCGCTGATCGAGCGCTTCCTCGCCAGCGCGCCGAGCGTCGAGCTTGTCTGGCTGTCCGACGGCGTCGATGTCGGTTCCGGCGCGGCTTTCGTCGACGGCCTCAAGCGCGTCATCGGCACTCATCCGCTCACCATCGTGCAAGGCGGCATCGGCACCGCGCATGCGCTGGCCGCCGCCGACAACGCCGCTGGCGCATTGACCGTGAAAGTGCTGCGCGCGCAGACCGGCAGCGGAGATACCGGCATCGTCAGCGCCATCGACCTCAAGGGCCTGCCGCTCGGCGAAGCGCCGTTTGCGTTTGGTTCCGGCGACCGCGAGACCGAGGCATCGATCAATCTGCCGGTCGAAATCCGCAACGACGTGGCGCGGCTGGAAATCGCCGGCGAGCGTTCGGCCGGGGCGGTACAATTGCTCGACAAGCGCTGGCGCCGCCGCACCATCGGCATCGTGTCGGGCTCGGCCGCCGACCGCTCGCAGCCGTTATTGGGCGCGACTTATTATCTGTCGCGCGCGCTCAATCCGTTCGCCGATATCCGGCTCGCCGAAGGCGTCGGCCCTGCCGAAGCCGTGAACCGCTTCCTCGCGCAGCAATTGCCGATGCTGATCCTCGCCGATGTCGGCAATGTCACCGAATCCATCGAGCGGCTGAACAAGTGGATCGACAATGGCGGCGTGCTGGTCCGTTTCGCCGGTCCGCATCTGGCGGCGGCCGACGACGCGCTGGTGCCGGTTAAACTGCGACGCGGCGGCCGCATCCTCGGCGGCAGCCTGAGTTGGGACAAGCCGCAGCAGCTTGCGGCGTTCTCGCGCGAAAGCCCGTTCAACGGCATGCCGGTGCCGAAAGACGTCACCGTGACGCGGCAGGTGCTGGCCGAGCCGGATTCGCAACTCACCGACCGCACCTGGGCGACGCTCGCCGACGGCACGCCGCTGGTCACCGCGCAGCGCCGCGGCAAAGGCGTCATCGTGCTGTTTCATGTGACTGCCGACACGCGCTGGTCCGATCTGCCGATCTCGGGCGCCTTCGTCGACATGCTTCGCCGCATCGTGTCGCTATCGGGCGCGACCGCGAGCGCCGACACCGCCAATGCCGGTACCGGCGGCGCCACCGGCCGGACAGCTAACCAAGTCGTGCCGGCGACGCGCGTACTCGACGGCTTCGGTTCCTTCTCCGCGCCGCCGCCGACCGCGCGGCCGATCCCAGCGAATTTCACCGGCCGCGCCACCGCCGATCATCCGCCCGGCTTCTACGGCCCGCCCGAGGGATTGGTCGCGGTCAACACGCTGGCGCCCGCCGACCGACCGCTGCCGCTCGATGTGTCGCCGCTCAATGCCCGCGTCGACGTCTATCGTCACGGCGAGCCGCTCGATCTGCGCGGTCCGATTTTCCTCGCCGCGTTGGCGCTGCTGCTGCTCGACGCG
>JANMSZ010000079.1:0-8137 GCA_031389925.1 Hyphomicrobiales bacterium
CTTGGAACGTCGCGCGCAGCTGATTTTCGCGGATCGCCACCAGCACATGACCGAACGGCGATCGCACCACGCGCAGCAACACATACAGGACGGCCAGCGCGATGACCGCGGTAACGACATAAAACGCAAGACCACCGTCGAGCGAAATCGGCCCGATACTCCCGCGTTTCAAGCCGCCGAGGCCGTCTTCACCGCCGGTGACTTCGGTCCACCGGAACACGACGGTGTAGGTCAATGCCGCCAAAGCCAACGTCAGCAGTGAAAAATAGACGCCACGCCGGCGCAGGATAAGGACGCCGACAGCCGTTGAGACAATGGCGACGAGTATCATCGACAGGATCAGGGGCATCCACATCTGGTTCGGGAACCAGTGCAACTGCATCATGCCCGCGGCATAGGCGCCTATGCCGAACCAGGTGCTATGACCGAACGACACCAGCCCGGTGTAGCCGACGCACATGTTCAGCCCCATCGCCGCGATCGCGAGGATCACGACGTTGATGGCGGTATTCATCGACAGGCCGAATACCGGCATCAGGAACGGCAACGCGAGGAGGCCCGCGCTCGTGATCAGCAGCGGCTGGTATTTTGTCTGGCCAAATCTTGAAGTTACTTGCGAGATCGTCATTCGAATTTCTCGATCCGTTCGCCGAGCAGACCGCGCGGGCGGAACAGCAGCACCAGGAACATCAGGATGTAGATCGACGCTTCGCCGGCCGCCGGCGCGAAATGAATGGTGATGCCGCGCACGACGCCGACCAGCAGTGCGGCAATGATCACGCCCCAGAAGCTGCCGAGGCCACCGATGACGACAACGACAAAGGCCACGGTGATGATTTCGGCGCCCATGGCCGGATGCACGATCGTGATGGGGGCAAACAGCGCGCCGCCGACCGCCGCCATGCCGACGCCGAGCATGACTATGGCCGTCATGTAGGGCTGCAGCCTGATGCCGAGCGCCGCGACCATGTCCGGGCGCTGGATACCGGCGCGCACCACACGGCCGAACGCAGTCTTGTGCAGCAGCAGCCAGATGCCGACCAAAATGACGACAACAATAGCGAGCAGGATCAGGCGGTAGCGCGAGAACAGAAAATCGCCGACGAAGATCGCGCCCTTCATGCTTTGCGGCATGGTTTGCGACAAAGGCGAGGCGCCCCAAATGATCCGGATCAACTGCTCGGCGATCATGGCGAGGCCGAATGTCACCAGCAGGCTGAGGATCGGATCGGCGGTGTAGAACCGCCGCAAGATGAAACGCTCGAACAGGATGCCGAGCAAGGCAACGAGGATCGGCGACACCACGACCGCCGGCCCGAAACCGAGATATTGCGTGAGTTCGACCGATAGATAGGCGCCGAGCGCGTAGAAGGCGCCATGCGCCAAATTCACCACGCCGCCGACACTGAAGATCAGCGACAGGCCGAGCGCGATGAGCAGGTAGTAGCCGCCAAGCACGAGGCCGTTGACGACTTGTTCAAGCAGAAACATGAACGGTCTTCTCGAAACGCAAGCACTAGAAAAACGGCAGGCGGCCTTACGATAGCCGCCTGCCTGCGATCACTGAGGCGAGCGCCAGCGCGGCGCCCGCGGGATTAGCCTACGAGAACACGCAGGCGTTCTGCGCCTTGGTCGGGTTGATGACCTCAAGCGGCTCGTTGGCGTTGGGGATGGCGGCGCCCAGCGCGAGGAAGTCCCACTTGTCCTTGGCCTGGCCCTTCGGCCGGACCGAGAACGGATAGCCTTCCTGGATCAATTGATGATCCCATGAGCGGAAATAGGCTTTGCGCGCCTTGAGAATGTCGAACTGCGTCTCTTTCTCAAAATAAGCGATCAGCTTTTCCGTGTCGGTCGACTTGGTCTCGTTCATAGCCTGCGCCATCATCTTGAGCGCGACGTATTCGATCCAGGCGTGGTTCTCCGGCGGCTTGCCGTTGCGCTTGATGAACTCGGCGACGAAAGCCTTCGACGCCGGCACTTCGAGCGTGTGATACCAAACCGTCGGCCAGGTGCCGCTCAGGTTGCCTTCGCCCGCGGCCCAGGCGTCGGCGGTGTTGAGATTGAAACCGACGATCGGGAAGGGCAGGCCGAACTCGGCATACTGCTTGATCAGGTTGGTGACCTGATTGCCGGCGAGGTTCGAACAGACGATGTCGGGCTTGGCCTGACGGATCTTCAGCAGATAGGGGCTGAAGTCGGTGACGTCGGTCGCCACCAGTTCATCGCCTTGCACGATGCCGCCGTTCGCGGCGAAGAAGGCATTCGCCGCGCCGCGCAGATCGTGCCCGAACAGATAGTCGGCCGTCAGCGTATAGAACTTTTTGCCCTTCATCATGTTGTCGCGGACCAGCGCCTTGCCGACGGCGTTGACCATCACCGTGCTGGGGATGTCGACATGGAAGGTGTAGCGGTTGCAATTCTTGCCGCGCAGGGCGTCGGAGCGGGCGCCGATCTGCATGAATAGCTTCTTGTTGCGCGCGGCGACCTGCATGATCGTCGCTGCGGAAGCGGAGTTGATTTCACCCATCAGCACCGTCGCGCCATCCTGCTCCAGCATGCGCTGAGCCTTGGTCGCGGCGGTCGCGGGATTGACCGAGTCTTCCGACGTGATGTCCAACTGGCGCCCCATGACGCCGCCGGCTTTGTTGATTTCGGCCTCGGCCTGGCGAAGGCCAAGCTGGGCGTAGGCGCCGAGCGCGCCGAGAAAGCCGGTCAAAGGCGTGAGATGGCCGATCTTGATCTTGTCGGTCTGGCCGCTGACGATCGACGGAAATCCGATGGCGGCCGCGCCGGCAAATGCGGCGCCCGTTTTCAATACAGTTCGCCTGTTGGTGCTGGTCATTGTTTGTTTCCCTCCCGGAAAGATGCTGTTGGCGCCGTCGCTCTCCGATCCGCACTTATGCGAGGATGTGAGAGGCGTTTTTTTATTGTTGGAGATATTTCCGGAGAGGCAGGCCGGTGTCAACGCCAAAAGCGAGAGTTTCTCGCCATAGCCCGCTTTGCGGTGCACATCGGCGAAAGTTATTTGGCCGCGCCGAAACCGGCGGAGAGCCGCTCCGCCGCCGCCTGCACGGTCTTTGCCCGGCTTTGCAGCGCCTGGTTCGACATGCGCCAGATCGGGCCCGAAATTCCCAGCGCGCCGACGATCTGGCCGGTGAAGTCCTTCACCGGAACCGCCACGCAACGGACTTCGAGATTGAATTCGCCGTCATCGGTCGCGATCCCGGTGCGGCGGACTTCCGCGATTTCACGAAGCAGACGCGGAATGTCGGTGATCGATTTCTCCGTCGAGGGCTTCATGTCGACGCGCTCGAGGAACCGCTCGAGCTGGTCGGGCCGCAGCGAGGCGAGGATAACCTTGCCGAGCGCCGTGCAGTGCGCCGGGCGCACGACGCCGACCCGGTCGGTCAGTTGGAAGGCGCCGGGTCCGCCGGTGCGGGCGATCACCACGACGGCGTCGCCCATCCGCACTGCAAAATGGCTACTTTCGCCGGTTTCGCGCGACAAATCCTCGAGAACTGGCGTCGCGACGTTGACCATTTCGATCTCGTCCATGGCACTGGCCGCGAGCGCGAACAGCGGCCGGCCGACGCGGTAACGCTTGGTATCCTTCTCTTGGCGTATGTAGCCGAGCGAAACCATGGTCTTGGCGAGATGGAACGTCGTGGAATTGTGCAGGCCGACGAGCTTGCTGAGGTCGGCGAGGCCGATGCCTTCGCGGTGACGGGCGACTTCCTCGAGGATCGCGAAAGCGCGGCCGAGCGACTGCACGCCGACGCGCTGGCGGTCCTCGGCGTCGTCGTCGATATCGGGCAGCGTGGGCTCAACCAGCCGCGCGACCGGCGGCTTTACAGGCGATTTTCCCGGAGAAAGCGGCTTCTCGCTCGGCTTGGTCTTGGTTCGCGTGCGCACGGCGTCGTCTCCACAAGGCAGCGCCGCATCATGAACTAACGCCGCGGCGTCGTACAAGCATTACGAGACGGCAGTCCCGGCTAGTAATTGAACAGAACCATGCGTTCTTCGGTCATGTCGCGGATCGAGTATTTGGGGCCCTCGCGGCCAATGCCGCTGTCTTTCACGCCGCCATAGGCGAGCTGGTCGGTGCGCCAGGTCGAAGAGCCGTTGATGATGACGCCGCCGGTGCGCAGGCTGCGCACCGCCCGGATCGCCAGTTCGGTCTGCTTTGTGAAAATGCCGGTTTGCAGGCCAAATCGGCTTTCGCTGACGAAGCGGAACACATCCTCGATGTCGTCGTAGGGCAATATGCTGATCACCGGCCCAAAAACCTCGTCGCACACGACTTTCATGGTCGGTTTGACGTCGGCGATGACGGTGGGTTCGACCTGGGCGCCGTGACGCTTGCCGCCGGTCATGACCCGGGCGCCGGCTGCGACGGCTTCGTTGATCCAGCCTTCGACGCGCTGGGCGGCCGCTTCGTCGATGACGGTGCCGACGTCGGTCGTCGGGTCCAGCGGATCGCCGAGCTTGAGCTTCTTGACCTCGGCGACGACCAGATCGACGAATTTGTCGTACAGGCTGCGGTGAACGTAGACCGTCTGCACCGAGATGCAGCTCTGCCCAGCCAGCCGCATCGCGTTGCGGCCGCACAGCGGCGCGGCTTCGGCGATATCGGCGTCGGAATGCACGATGGTGACGCCGTTGCCGCCGAGTTCCAGCGCCACGCGGCGCAGGCCGGACGCGGCCTTGATCTGCGCGCCGGCGCGCGGCGAGCCGGTAAAGGTGATGAAATCGACGCGCGGGTCCTTCACCAGCGCCGGTCCGACCGTATCCCCATACAAAACATTGAGAAATCCGGCTGGCGTGCCGGCATCGACGAAAATCTGCGCCAGCGCGTGGATAACGCCGGGCGATTGCGGCGGCGCCTTCAAAACCAGCGTATTTCCGGCGGCGATCGACGGCGCGATCTTGTGACAGGCGAGGTTCACCGGCGCATTGAACGGGGTTATCCCCGCCACGACGCCGACCGGAAAGCGCAGCATGAAGCAGATTTTCCCGGCGCCCATGGCGCTGGCGTCGAGCGGAATGTGCTCGCCTTCGATGCGCACGGCCTCTTCGGCCGACAGCGACAACGTGTCCTGCGAGCGCACGATCTCGGCCTTGGCGTCCTTGACGGCTTTGCCGGTTTCCCGCGCCATGGTGTCGGCGATGGCGTCGGCCCGTTCCACCAGGAGCTTGCCGGCGCGGCGTAAGAGCGCTGCGCGCTCGTAGGGCGGCGTCGCGGCGGCCTTGGCTTTGGCCTTCACGGCCGCATTTAGCGCGTCGTCGAGGTCGGCCTGCGACGAGCGCGGCGCGCGGTGGACCACCGTGTTGCGATAGGGGTCGTTGACCTCATAGGTTTCGGCGGCATTGCGCCACTGTCCGTCAATCAGCATCGGGATTTCGGCGGTGCCAGATCTTGACTCAGAATGGGCCGAAGGCTTTGCGGCGGAAACTGGACTCATGTGTGGCCTCCCGGGCTTATAAATCGGCGTTTAATGCTCGTAGACGTGCGCATCCTTGGCCTCGAGCATAGGCCCGAGCATCTCGTTCCTCGGGTGCTCGGTTGTCGCGATGGCCGTGACCTTATCATCCGGCATTCGGGAATGACAAATGCCAACTCACAATGCCGGATAGCGGTTGACTCACCCGTTTCCGGGTTTATGACTGGCCGCCGCCGCTGAAAGACGGCGCCGTACAGCACCAGAAGGGCGCGCATCAGTGCACCGGGAGCGTAGCGTCCAAGTTTCGAATAGTGCGTCCAGCGATGCGTCGCTGTTCGGCGCCAATACCTATTCCTACATGCGCTCGCATAGCGCCGAGGCCTGCCTGGCGCGGCTGGCGGACCAGGGCTTCGATGAATTCGAGATCATGGTGCATCCGGGGCATCTCTGGCCTACGGACCTGCCGGCCGACCAGCGCCGCGCGCTGCGCCAAACCATCGAGAGCGGCAAGTTGAAGCTCGTCTCGCTCAACATGCCCAACATTGACATCAATGTTGCGGCTGCCGCGCAAGGCATGCGCTTCTATTCGCTCAATTTATTGATCGAAACCGTGCGGCTGGCCGGCGAACTCGGCGCGCGTGGCGTCGTCATCGGGCCGGGCAAGGCCAACCCGTTGTTTCCGGCGAGCGCCGACGAACTCACCAAGCATTTCTTCGATGCGCTCGACCTGTTGTGTCCGGTCGCGGAATCCGCCGGCACGGCGCTGTGGGTCGAGAATATGCCCTTCGCGTTCCTGCCGGGCATCGGCGAGTTGCTCGCGGCGCTCAAGCAGTACGGCAACGACGCCGTGCGCATCATCTACGACATTCCCAACGCCTATTTCATCGGTGAGGATTTCGCCGATGGGTTGCGGCAATGCCGCCCGCTGCTGGAGCTTGTTCATCTGTCGGATACCGGCCGCCAGGCCTATCGCCACGACCCGGTCGGCCTCGGCACCGTTCCCTTCGCCGAGGTGCCGCGCGCGCTGGAAGCGGTCGGCTACAACGCAAAGCCGATGCTGGAGATCATTTCGCGCGACCCCGACCGCGACATCATTGCCAGTGCCGCCAAACTCGCGGTACTAGGTTTTAACGCCCCCACTAACCTTCCTGCACACAAGAGGCTCTGAAAAGTCATGGCTACAGCGTTACCTAAATCCGCGGATGTCATCGTCGTCGGCGGCGGGAATGCAGCGTTCTGCGCCGCGCTGGCCGCGGCCGAGCAGGGCGTCTCCGTTCTCGTGCTCGAGCGCGGGCCGGAAGACGAATCCGGCGGCAACAGCCGCTTCACCGCCGGCGCCTTCCGCTGCGTCTATGACGGCGTCGAGGATCTGCGTACGCTGATGCCCGATCTGACCGACGAGGAAGTGTCGAAGTCCGACTTCGGCACCTATACCGAAGAGAAATTCTTCGACGACATGGGCCGCATCACCGAATACCGCACCGACCCGGACCTTTGCGAAATCCTGATCAAGAAAAGCAAAGAGACCATGTTGTGGATGCGCGACAAGGGCGTGCGCTTCATGCCGATCTGGGGCCGGCAGGCTTATAAGATCAACGGCATGTTCAAGTTCTGGGGCGGCCTGACGGTCGAATCCGTCGGTGGCGGTCCGGGCCTGGTTGACGCGCTGACCAAGATCGCGACCAAGAACAACATCTCGATCGTCTACGGCGCGCGCGCGATTTCGTTGGTTGCCGATGACGATGGCGTCAAAGGCGTCAAGGTGAAGCACAACGGCAAGACTGTCGAAGTGGCGGCGAAATGCGTCGTGCTCGGCTCCGGCGGCTTCCAGGCCGACGCTGAAATGCGCACGCGTTATCTCGGCCCCGGCTGGGAAATGGCGAAGGTCCGCGGCACGCGGTTCAACACCGGCGATGGCATCAAGATGGCGCTGGCGATCGGCGCGCAGCCGACCGGCAACTGGTCGGGCGGGCATGCCGTGGCCTGGGACCGCAACGCACCGGAAACCGGCGACCTCACGGTCGGCGACAATTTCCAGAAGCATTCGTATCCGTGGGGCATCATGATCAATGCCAACGGCGAGCGCTTCCTCGACGAAGGCTCCGACTTCCGCAACTACACTTATGCCAAGAACGGCCGCATCATCCTGCAGCAGCCCAAGCAGTTCGCCTATCAGGTGTTCGACAACAAGATCATCCCGATGCTGCGCGACGAGTACCGCATCAAACGCGTCAGCAAGGTGCGCGCCAATACGCTCGAGGAACTGTGCGAGAAGATGGAGGACGTCGACTCCAAGAAGGCGCTGGCGACGATCAAGGAATACAACAAGGCCGTGATGACCGACGTGCCGTTCGACCCGAACGTCAAGGACGGTCGCGGCACCAAGGGCCTCGCCATTCCGAAGTCGAACTGGGCCAACACCGTCGATGAGGGCCCGTTCGAAGCCTACGCGGTCACGTGCGGTCTGACGTTCACCTTCGGTGGTCTCAAGATCGACACCAGCGCGCGCGTTCAGGATTCCGATGGCGCCGCGATTCCGGGCCTGTTTGCGGCCGGCGAACTGGTTGGCGGCATCTTCTGGTTCAACTATCCGGGCGGCACCGGCCTGATGAACGGCGCTGTGTTCGGCAAGATCGCCGGTACGTCGGCCGGCGAACGCGCCAAGCAGTTGCCTTAATGACTTCCGCCGCCACCTA
>JANMSZ010000144.1:0-5762 GCA_031389925.1 Hyphomicrobiales bacterium
GGCGGCATTTCGCGCCATCCGCCGGCCGCCGGCCGCGGCGGCGCCAAAATGGCGATGCCGTTCCGCCCCGTGCTGGCGGAAACGCCGAAGCATGCCGGCGATGCGGTGGCGCTGGTGGTCGCGGAGACCCTGGCCCTGGCGCTCGACGCCGCCGACCTGGTGCAGGTCGACTACGAGGAATTGCCCGCGGTGGTCGAGCTCGACGCGGCAATGGCTGGCAAGACCCAGCTTTACCCGGACGTGCCCGGCAATCTCTGCGTCGATTGGGCGGGGCCCGTCCCGAGCGAGGACAACGAGCGTGAGGTCGACAAGATCATCAAGGAAGCGCCGCATGTCGCCAAGGTGCGCGTCGTCCATCAGCGCATGGTGGTGGCCACGATGGAGACGCGCGGCGCCACCGGCGAATACGACAAGGCCAATGACAGCTACACGCTGCATGCCTGCTCGCAGAGCGCCGACGCGATGCGCGGCCAGGCGGCCTCCATCATGGGCGTGCCGAACGAAAAACTGCGCGTGACCACGGCGGACGTCGGCGGCGCCTTCGGCATGAAGACGACGTGCTACCCGGAATACATCGCGGTGCTGGTGGCGGCGCGCAAAGTCGGGCGGCCGGTGCATTGGCAATCGACGCGGTCGGAAGCCTTCGTCAGCGACGCGCAAGCCCGCGACGCCGTCAGCGAGATGGAACTCGCGCTCGATGACAAGGGCAAGTTCTTGGCCTTGCGCGCGCGGCATGTATGCAATCAGGGCGCCTATGTGGCCAATGCCGGCATCAACATCAACACCAACAATTTCGCGCGCTGCCTGCCCGGCATGTACCGCATCGCGAAGATCGATGTCGGCGTCGCCTGCTATTTCAGCAACAAGGTGCCGATCGCGCCCTTCCGCGGCGCCGGACGGCCCGAGGCCAACTACGCGCTGGAACGCGTGGTCGAGGAAGCCGCGCGCGTCACCGGCATCGATCCGGTCAGACTGCGCAAGAAGAACTTGATCCCGGCGTCGGCCATGCCGTTCAAGACGCCGATCAACACCTATGACAGCGGCGACTTCCCCGGCATCGTCGACAAGGCGCTCAAGCTCGCCGACTTCGAGAATTTCAACAAGCGCAAGCGCGAGGCCGCCAAGCGCAAGAAGCTGCGCGGCATCGGCGTGTCCTGCATGCTGGAGCACGCCGGCGCCATGCCGACCGAGACCGCGTCGCTCGGTTTCCCCGGCGACGACAAGTTGATCCTGGGCTTGAACGTGCAGTCGACCGGCCAGAGCCACGCCACGGTGTTCGGCCGCCTGCTCGCCGGCAAACTCGGCATCGACCCCGCCAAGATCGTGCATCGCCACGGCGACACCGATCTGGGGCTGACGGGCGCCGCTTCGGTCGGTTCGCGCTCGGCGATGTGCGCCGGCAACGCCATCATGCACACCGCCGATCTGGTGATCGAAAAAGGCAAGAAGATCGCCTCGGCCGCACTGGAAGCGTCGGAGTCCGACATTCAATACCGCGCCGGTAGCTTCGAGGTGGTCGGCACCGACCGCAAGATTTCGCTGTTCGAGACCGCCAAGCGCGCCACGGCCATGGGCGACAGCCTCGACAGCATCGGCAAGCTCGACACGCCGCTGACGTTTCCCAACGGCTGTCACATCGCCGAGGTCGAGATCGATCCCGACACCGGCAAGCTCGACCTCGTCACGTACACGGCGGTCGACGACTGCGGCAATATTCTCAGCCAGACGGTGGTCGAGGGCCAGGTGCAGGGCTCGATCGCCAACGGCCTCGGCCAGGCGCTGACGGAAAACGCGGTCTACGATTCCGTGAGCGGTCAACTCGTGACTGGCTCGTTCATGGACTACGGCATGCCGCGCGCCCACGACATGCCGATCGAATTGCGCGAGGCCTCGCATGTGGTGCCCGCGACCAGTAATGCGCTCGGCGTCAAAGGCACCGGCGAGGCCGGCACCACGGCGGCCATCGCCGCGGTGATGAACGCGGTGTCGAACGCGATTCCGAACGGCGCCGCCGATCACATGGAAATGCCGGCGACGCCGGCAAAGATCTGGGAAGCGTGCCGGAAGGGCATGGCGGCGGGGAAGTAACAAACGGCGGCTCGCTTCTTCCCCTCTCCCCTTGCGGGAGAGGGGGGCGAGTCCGAGCAACTGCGTCAACGAGCCGGGTGAGGGGTCCGGACTCGACGTTACTTCTGACCCCTCACCCGCCCTCGCCATAGCGCGGCGAAGACGCGCGTAAACGCGCTTATGGCTCGGGCACCCTCTCCCGCAAGGGGAGAGGGAAGAAGAACCTCACCCCTGGCTGATGAACTTCGTGTTCATATACGCCTGCAGGCCCTCGATGCCGCCTTCGGAGCCGTAACCCGATTCCTTGACGCCGCCGAACGGCGTTTCCGGCGTCGAGATCATGACGGAATTGACGCCGACCATGCCGGACTGGATGGCATCGCCAATCGCGATGGCTTGCGCGCTCGAGGTCGTGAAGGCATAGGCCGCCAGCCCGAACGGCAGCGAGTTGGCGCGCTGCACCACTTCATCGAAGGTCTTGAACGGCACGATGGGGGCGACAGGCCCGAACGGTTCCTCGGTCATGATTTTGGAATCGTCCGGCACGTCGGTGATCACCGTCGGCTCGAAGAAGAAGCCCTGATTGCCGTGACGCGAGCCGCCGGTCTGGATCTTGCCGCCGCGCGCCTTGGCGTCGTTGACGAAGCTTTCCATGGCGTCGAGCCGGCGCGGATTGGCCAGCGGGCCCATCGTCGTGCCCTTCTCCATGCCGTCGCCGAGCTTGATGTTCTTGGCGTATTCGGTGAAGCGGGCGACAAACTTGTTGTAGCCCTTCTCCTGCACGTAGAAGCGCGTCGGCGAAATGCAGACCTGGCCGGCGTTGCGATATTTGAACGCCGCGATGGTGTCGGCGGCCTTCTCCGGATCGGCATCGTCGAACACGATGACCGGCGAGTGCCCGCCCAGTTCCATCGTGGCTTTCTTCATGCCTTTGGCGGCCAGCCCAGCGAGATGCTTGCCGACCGGGATCGAGCCGGTGAAGGAAATCTTGCGCACGATATCGGACGGGATCAGGTGCTCCGACACGTTGGCCGGCACGCCGAACACCAGGTTCAGCACACCCGCCGGGAGACCGGCGTCGGCGAAACATTTCACCAACTCGACGCAGCCGGCCGGCGTTTCTTCCGAGGCCTTGATGATGAGCGTGCAGCCGGCGGCGAGCGCGCCGGCGATCTTGCGCACCGGCGTCAGCGTCGGGAAATTCCAAGGCGTGAAAGCCGCGACCACCCCGACGGGCTCCTGCGTGACAATTTGGCGGATGCCTTTCATGCGGCCGGGCACGATGCGGCCATAGGCGCGGCGGCCCTCCTCGGCGTACCAGTCGATGATGTCGGCTGACGTCAGGACCTCGATGCGCGACTCGCCGTAGGCCTTGCCCTGTTCCTGGGTCTGCACCGTGGCGACGTGCTCGGCGCGCTCGCGCAGCAGATCGGCGGCCTTGCGCATGATCTTGGCGCGGTCATAGGCCGAGGTCGCTTTCCACAGCGGGAACGCCTTGTTGGCAGCTGCCAGCGCCTCGTCGAGGTCAGCCTTGCTGGCGTGCGGCAGCGTGCCCAGCACTTTGCCAGTGGCCGGATTGACGACATCCTCGCCCTTGCGGCCGTCGCCGTTCAGCCATTTTCCGTCGATGAAAAGTTTGAGCTCGGTGTACATGCGAACCTCGTTGTTACCCGGGAACAATTGGGCGTGGATTAGCACTTTCGCGCGGGCGCGTCACCGTGCGGGCGCTACACGCCGTGATAGGCGCCGCCGTTGATATGGATGGTCTGCCCGGTGACGTATCGCCCGCCCGGCCCACACAGAAACCGCACCATGGCGGCGACGTCGTAAGGCTGGCCGCGCTCGCCGGTGATGGTGCCGTGGGTGAGATGATGCGCCGGCTGCTTCGAGGTGCCCGGCCGCGCGGTGTCGATGGCACCCGGCACCACGCAATTGGCGGTGATGTGCGAAGCGGCCAGATCGTGCGCCATCCCGCGGGTGAAGCCGGTCAGCCCCGATTTGGCGGTCATGACATGGGCGCGGTTCTTCGAGCCGATATGCGCGCTCATGCCGCCGATATTGATGATGGTGCCGCCCTGTTTCTTGAGCGCCGGCAGGCAGGCTTTGACGCCGTGAAACGCGGAATCGAGCGTGACGTTCATCACCTCGCGCCATTCGTCGTAGCTCATGTCCTCGATCGAACTCTCGCGCCGCAGCGAGGCATTGTTGATCAGGCAATCGATGCGGCCGAATTTTTTAATCGCGGCGTCGGCGAGCGCGGTCATCGCCTTGGCGTCGGCGACGTCGGCGAGCACGGCCAGCGCCTTGCCGCCGGCCTTTTCGATTTCCGCGACGACGGCGTCAGCTTCGGCCTGGTTCGCGCGCGCGTTGACGATCACCGCGGCGCCGGCCTGCGCCAGTTGCAGCGCGATGGCACGGCCGATATTGCGCCCGGCTCCGGTGACGATAGCAACTTTGCCGGATAATTCTTTATCGCTCATGCTCATCCCCGTAGCGGCGCCAGATCGATCTTGCCGCCGTAAAGCTTCGCCAGCAGCGCCAGCGCCGACGCGCTGCGCCAGTCGTCCCAGCCGCCATAGCGCGTGCTGAGCACAAATTTTTCCTCGATGTCGGCACGCGTCAGCGGTTCATTGGCGCCGCCACGGAAATGCGGCTGGCGGTCCTCGACCACGCTGCCGTCATTGAGCGTGGCGCGGATGTGGCCGGTGAACGCGTTCGGATACAGATTGTCCGGATCGATCACGTAACGCACCTTGGCGGCGAGCGCGAGCACGTCCGGGTCGCGCACCGCCTCCGCCGTGAAGTCGCCCAAACCCACGCCGCCCTTCACGAAACCGGTTGCGAGAATGTAGGGCGTAGCGAATTTCGCCGCGTAGCCGTTCGGCGGCCGCTGCTTGGCGGCGAGCGGCTCCCACAGCCGGTGCACGGTGCCTTCCGCGACTTCGCAGACCATTTCCTTGATGGCGGCCGCTTTGATGCCGCGCGCGGCGATGCGCCTGGCGCAGTCGATATAGGGATGCGCCATGGTGCCGCACGGATAGGGCTTGAAGGCCAGCGTCTCGGTGACCCAGCGCGCGCCGAAGTCGCCGGTCAGCGCTTCGTAGTTGCCCTTCGTCGTGCGCGCAAAGCCGTGGAACAGCCCGTGCACGCCCTCGAACACGGTGCGCGGCCCGGAGAAGCCCCCGCGCGCCAACAGCGCGGCCCGGATGCCGGATTGCGCAGCCCAGCCGGGATGCATGCGCTTGGTCCAGGTGCCTTCGGCCAGATATTCGATGATGCCGGAGGCCATGCTGCCGGCGATGCCGAGCGCGTCGACAATTTGCTTTTGATTGAGCCCGAGTGCGGCGCTGACGCCGGCGGCGGCGCCCATGGTGCCGTAGATCGCGGTGGGGTGAAAACCGGCCTTGTGTGCGGCCTTCGGCACGACCGTCGAAAGCCGGCACATCACCTCAGTGCCGACCGCGATGCCCAGCATCGCCGCCGGCCCGTCCGGACGATGCCGTTCGCAGGCCGCCAGCACCGCCGGCACGATCACTGCGCCGGCATGGACCGGACCGCCTTCGAAAGTGTCGTCGAAATCCTCGCCGTGACACGCCGTGCCGTTGACGAAGGCGGCGCTCGCCGCGCTCAGCGTGCGGGCGTGGCCGATCGCGGTGCAGGGGCCGTCATCGTCACAGCCGGCCAGCGCGCTGGCG
>JANMSZ010000152.1:0-2542 GCA_031389925.1 Hyphomicrobiales bacterium
CAAGGGCCGCCGTTATGCTGGTCGCGCTATCAGTGACAAGGCTCGGCACAAGATAGAAACGTGCGTTTACGATGCCTCGTCACGACTATCTGTAACGCCTGGCTGCCGACAGAAGTTGGCTCACCAAAAAAATCTAAGGCCGAAGAGCGCTGCAAAGAATGCGAGGACCGCAACGATTTGTGCGCGTCCGACCAAGTCGAGTCGAAACGTCCCCCAGCGAACGAATACGGCGTGCTTGGGTAGGTGCGACGAGGACATTCCCAACCTTTCATGGCGTTACATATCTGATCATGAGGGGGCCATGGCGATAGGCGCGCCGCAAGCGATTTCGGTCGTCTTCCACGTTATCCACTGCACAGGTACTTACGCACAGGCCAAGTCTTTGAATTCATTCAGGTCAAAGTTTCGATTTTTCAGGTCGTTTAAACAGCTTTGGCTACTTGACGGATTTTCTCAGCGAATCACCCCGTGTGATGATGCGGCCGCCTGAAGCCCCCAGAGACTTATTACCCGCGCGCTTGCAACTTCCTTTTGTATCTAACCGCTCGCCTCGGCTCAGGGATACATTGGGCGGTGGCGCTCCGGGTTCCCGCGCTCTAAGATTCAGACTTCCGGCGAATCGGGCGGGATACGCGATGCGTCGAGTGCTCGACAGAGCGATCTATGTGGTGACGGCTCCGATACGGCTGTTCGGCCGCTCGCGCCGCTTTCGCCTGGCGCTGGGCGCCGCCGGCGTCATCGCAATATTCTTCGCGGCGACTCTGTGGGCGCTGGACCGCTTCCTGCCGGCCGAAAGCGACGCCAAGCACGCGGTGGCGAAGCTGCCGCAACTTCCGCCGCTGCCGCCGGTCACCCGCGCCTCTTACGTAATCGCGCCGGTCGCGGTGGCGCTCACGGCCATCCGGGCCAGCCTCGACGCCGCCGCGCCGCGCGATCTCTCCGGCAAGAACAACCCCGTCAGCGGCCTGCTGTCCAAGGCCGACATCGGCATCACCATCACGCGCGGCTCCATGCTGATCAGCGGCCGGCCGAACGAGTTGAGCGTCATCACGCCGTTGAACGGCGACTTGAAGCTCACCGGCCAGATCGCCGCGCAGGCCGGTAACCTCACCAGCACCATCACCGGCCTGCTCGACGGCGCGCTCGGCAAGAACGTCGGCAAACTCACCAACACGGTGCTCGATCAGAAGGTCGAGTTGCGCGGCCAGGTCACCGTGATCGCCAAACCGGCGCTGACCGCCAATTGGCGGCTGGAGCCGAACCTCACCGCCCAAGTGGCCTTGAGCGACAGCGCCGTGTCGCTTGCCGGCATCAAGATCAATGTATCCAACGAGGCCAAGCCCCTGATCGACCGCGCCGTCAACGAGCAGATGGCCAATTTGCAGGGACGGCTGCGCAACGACCCGTTCATCGAACGCGCCGCGCGCGAGCAATGGGCCAAGATGTGCCGCGCCATTCCGCTCGGCGGCGACCAGACCGGCCTGCCGAAGCTGTGGCTGGAGATGCGCCCGGTGCGCGCCGCCGCCGCGCAGCCGCAGGTCGACACCCGCAACGTCACGCTCACCGTCGGCGTCCAGGCGGAAACAAAAATTGTTCCCACGGAAACCAAACCGGAGTGCCCCTTCCCGGCCGCGCTCGAACTGGTGCCGCCGATGGACAACGGCAAGCTCGCCATCGGCGTGCCGATCGACCTGCCCTTCACCGAGCTCAACAAGCTGCTGAACGCGCAACTCAAGGGCAAGCATTTCCCGGAGGACGGCAGCGCCGCGGTCGACGCCGAAGTGCGCAGCGCCAGCCTGGCGGCCGCCGGTGAAAGACTGCTGATCTCGCTCAAGGTGAAAGTGCGCGAGAAGAAAAGCTGGTTCGGCTTCGGCGCCGACGCCACCGTCAACATCTGGGGCAAGCCGGTGCTCGATCAGAAGGAGCAGATCCTTCGCCTGACCGAGCTAACGCTCGCCGTGGAATCCGACGCCGCCTTCGGCCTGCTCACCGCCGCGGCGCGCGCCGCCACGCCTTACCTGCAGGACGCGCTCGCCGAGAATGCCAAGATCGACCTGAAGCCGTTCGCCGCCGACGCCCTGAAGAAGATCAACGTCGCGTTGACCGACTTCCAGAAAGACACCAGCGGCGTGCGGGTCGAGGCCGCGGTCGGCGACCTGCGGCTGACCGGCATCAACTTCGATTCAAATACCCTGCGCGTGATCGCCGAGGCCGGCGGCACCGCCAAGGTCGCGGTCACCGAACTGCCGAAGATGTAACCTCTCCCCTTGCGGGAGACGGGCGTCCGGCGCGGCCCCGCCTTGCACCGGAACCGGCCGTCGGCACATTGACACCCCGCGCCTGAGGCATAGATTGAGGCCGTTCCGAGGGGTGCCCGCCAAAGGTTTTGGAGGGCTGAGAAAAACCCTTTGAACCTGATCCGGGTCATGCCGGCGAAGGGACAGGGACTTAAGGCTTCTGCCCCCCAGCCGTGCTGAATCCCGCAATTCAATTGCGCGCGAAAGCGCGTGCAGGGAGAGCGCACATGAACAAGCCGATCACC
>JANMSZ010000022.1:0-12192 GCA_031389925.1 Hyphomicrobiales bacterium
TTTCGCGAAGGTACCTTGCCTGAAGGCGAACCAGTTCTACGCGGCTCACGTGGCCTGCGCGCTGCAAAGCAATAAGCATTTGCTCAACATCGTCCAATTCTACCGCATCACCGGCGAGGCGCGTGATATGATGCGCGAGAACGTCGCGATGCGTGCGGACGTAAGCGACATGGTGCGTTTCGACCATCTGTCGAATGACGGCAGCAGTGCTCATTTGATGGCGTGCGGCCATGGATTCTCCACGTCCTAATGTAGCATCATTACGGCTCAAAATCCAATAAAACGCCAAAAACCCTGCGCTTTCAGTGAGTTCCGCGTTCAGCTCGCGGGGGCGCTCGTCATTTCTTCATCGACACATGAACGTGCTTGGTGTCTTCAAAGAAAACCCAATTGCATCCCGCCGTGACCGCCAGCCGCGCGAGACGCCCGAGCTTGTCGCCGTCGATTGGGAAGGTTGTGATATCGGCCGCCCGGCCTTCGTAGTGCAGTGCCCTGCCCGAATGTTCGTTGTTTTCGTCCCACGCCTCGGTCACGCGTAGTTTGACGCCCGCAAACTCGGCGGCGACGAGGTCGGCCAAGGCGTCCAGCCGGTCGCTCAGTTTCCGAGTCATCATGCGGTCGGCGCCGGTTCCCTCCTCGTCCTTGAAAACGATTTTGGGATTTTGATTGGAGACAAGCGAAGCGAACTCGGGATCGGTACGCTTGATCTTGCTGGCGATGGGGCCGCTCGTTGCGACCTCCGAGGCGTTGGGGACTTTTTGTCGCAATCTCAGGACGTCGCTCATGTCGGCCCCCCAAAATTGCGCCCACAATCCCCGGTAGTGCGGCCATCCTGGCTCACGCAAATGCGGGGCGCAAGACATTGGCTGCTCCCCCATTTTCACCAACCGAAATTGGCCAATCAATTCAGCGGACGGTCCACCGAATGGGCTAGTCAACCGCCGGAATGTGGATCATCTTTCGCAGCCTAAAGTGCGCGCTAAAGTCGCACCACAGAAACTGGGGATAGGGGAGAAACGCCGTGGCTCAAACAATCGAGGCATTTGTCGGTAAGACACTGGACGACGCGCCGATCACGAGAACTCACATCAAGGTCATCGCGCTGATTGCGGCGGGATACTTCTTCGACATTCTCGACCTGATCGTGCTGGGTGCGCTCATCCCGGACATGGTGGCGACCAAGTTTGCAACGCAGACCGAGGCCGGTCTGATCGGCAGCGCAACGCTTATCGGCCTGTTCATCGGCTCGTTCGGCCAGGGACAGTTCACCGATCGCATCGGCCGCAAGACGGTGTATCAGTTCAACCTTCTGCTGTTCGGCG
This sequence comes from Hyphomicrobiales bacterium, assembly GCA_031389925.1. GTDB lineage: Bacteria > Pseudomonadota > Alphaproteobacteria > Rhizobiales > Xanthobacteraceae > Pseudolabrys. The sequence goes on from JANMSZ010000022.1 coordinate 1,323, forward strand.
TCTTCACCATTCTCGGCGCGCTTTCGCCGAACCTGACTTTGCTCGCCGTCTGCCGCTTCATCGCCGGCATCGGCCTCGGCGCGGAACAGCCGCTCACCTTCACTTACGCCGGCGAATATTCGCCCAAGCGTTTGCGGGGCCGCATCCTCGCCATCGTCCACTTCATCGGCGGCGCCTGTGTGTGGCCGATCGCGTTCCTGTTCCCGCTGCTGTTCCGCGATACGCTCGGCTGGCGCGGCATCTGGATCGTTATCGGCATCGGCGCGCTCGTGGTCTTTGCGTTCCGTTTCACCTTGCCGGAATCGCCGCGCTGGCTTGCCACCCACGGCAAAGGCAAGAAGGCACTGGAAATCCTCAAGGACATGGGATTGCCGGGACCGAAGGAAGAACTCACGACCAGTGCCGCGAGCGACACCAAGACCGATCCGTTCATGGTGGTGTTCAAGCAGTTTCCCACCCGCGTGATCGCGGGCATGGTCTGCTTCAGCGCGTTCTTCGGCGTCGCCATCGGGCTCGGCGCGTGGCTCCCCAGCATCATGAATGCGAAGGGGTTCACGATCACCAAGTCGCTCACCTACACCTTCGGCATGACGCTGGCGGTGCCCTGCGCCAGCATATTCATGATGTACGCGCTCGATCATATTGGCCGCAAGAAAACCTCGGTCGTCACGTTCCTGTGCGCCGGCGTCATGGCGATCGCATTCGCCAACGCGCAGAACGACTGGCAGCTTCTGGCCGCCGGCTTCATCATGATCTTCTTCTACCAAGTCGCCGGCAATTCGATGCAGATCTTCGCGTCTGAGGTGTTCCCCACCAATGCGCGGGCATCGGGCTTCGGCATGGCGGCGGGCGTCGGCCGGTTGATGACCGCCTGGATCCTGCCGACCATCCTCTGGATCCAGACCGGCTACGGCACGACGACCGTGTTCGTCTGCGTTGCGGTCGTTCTGCTGATCGCAGCCTATTCGGTGACCAAGCTGGGTCCGGAATCGATGCAAAAGGGTCTCGACGAGGTCGCTGCCCCGACGGGCTGATCGGCGTCACACGAGAACGACGAGGCCCGGTTCGGCGCAAAGCCGGGCCGGGCCTCGGCACTTCTACCGGCAACGTTTTGCGGACACCATGACTCTGTCAGGCGCGCGTGCGAAAAACGTCCGGTTCGTGTCGCGGTGCGACCAAGACGGCCGCTCCGACGGCGTCCAGGTCATCGTCGCCAAAGGCCACGCCTTCATCGGCCACATGTTCAGCGACGGATTTTCCGTCGTCGACGTGCGCGACGCGCTTCATCCAAAAACCGTGGCCTTCGTCGCGGCGCCGCCCAACACGCGCTCGCATCATTTGCAAATCCACGGCGACCTGCTGCTCGTCGTCAACGGCCCGAACATCTGGGCGATGCAGCAATACGCCACGCAGGCGGACTATTACGCCAAGTCGCTGGCGGACTCTTTCGATGGTAAAGAACAGCCGTTCGGCGCAGGCTTGCGCGTGTTCGACATTTCAACGCCCGCGAGCCCGCGCGAGATCGCCTTCCTGCACATGCCGGGCTTCGGCGCGCATCGCATCTGGTGGGTCGGCGGACGCTACGCCTACGTGTCGGTGCATCTCGAAGGCTTCATCGATCACGTGCTGGCGATCATCGACCTCGCCGATCCGGCGAAACCGGCGCTCGCCGGACATTGGTGGCTGCCCGGCATGTGGCGCGCCGGCGGCGAGACGCCGCCTGCTTCGTTCGGCAAGCGCACCGCGCTGCATCACATGATCACCGCCGGCAATCTCGGCTATTCGGCATGGCGCGACGGCGGCTACGCCATCCACGACCTCAGCGATCCGGTGAAGCCGAAGCTGTTGTCCCACCGCAACTACGCCCCGCCCTTCGGCGGCGGCGCGCACACGCCGCTGCCGCTGCCGGGGCGCAAGCTGCTGGTGCTAGCGGACGAAGCGACCACGGCGAACTGCGCCAACGGCCTGGCCTATACCTGGGTAATCGACGTGCGGGAGCCCTCCAATCCGGTGTCGATTGCGACGCTGCCGACGCCGGCGGAGGAGGATTTCTGCGCCAAGGGCGCCAAGTTCGGTCCGCATAATCTGCACGAGAACCGGCCGGGGTCGATGCAGACGGAAGACACGATCTTCGCGACGTATCACAATGCCGGCCTGCGGATTTACGACATCCGCGATGCGTTCCAACCCAAGCAGGTCGGCTATTTCGTGCCGCCACCACCGGAAAAGATTGTGGATCAACGACCGAACCCGACGAAGGTCATCCAGTCTTGTGACGTCTACGTCGATCCCAACGGCCTCATGTATCTCACCGACACCAATGCCGGCCTCTATATCTTGCAGTACGAAGGACACTAAAAACTATGACGGAAAAATTCGGGCGGCTCGCCCTTCATATGTGGACCATCGACACCACGCCGCTGGCGACCGCGCTCGATGCCGCCAAACAGGCCGGCTACGACGCGGTCGAACTGCGCCGCACCGATTTCAAGCGCTGCTTCGATGCCGGCATGAGCAATGCCGACGTGCTCGACATCGTGAAGAAGAGCGGCATCCCCTGCGGCGTGCTCGGCGTCGAATACGGCTGGCTGTTTGCCACCGGCGACGAGAGCAAGCGATTGTTCGACGTGTTCCGCGAATCTTGCGAGAACGCGGTGGCGCTCGGCTGCGACATGCTGATGAGCGCGCCCGGCCAGGTGCAGGGCCCTATTCCCGAAGCGATCAAATATCTCAAGCGCGCCGGCGACATCGCCGCCGAATACAAGCTCAAGCTCGCGATCGAATACAATTCGCAGCACGACGTGCTCAACAGCCTGCCGGTGGTAACCGAGTTGATCACCGGCGCCGACAAGAAAAACTGCGGCTATCTAGTCGATGCCTATCATTTCACGCGCAGCGGGTTCGGCGGCCGTGGTTTCGAGCCGATCCCGGCCGAGCAGATCTTCTGTTTCCAATACAGCGACCTATCGCCCAACCCGGTGACCGGCGTGAAGCGGCCAACCGATCGTCTGCCGCCCGGCAAGGGCGTGGTCAAATGGCGCGAGATGCTCGGGCTGCTCGCCGAAAAAGGCTATACTGGCTATCTGAGCTACGAGGCACCCAATCCCGAACTATGGGCGCGTTCGCCCTATGACGTCGCGCGCGAGGGCGTCGAACTGACGCGCAAGCTGCTCACCGATTTCGTTCCCAATTACAAAGCATGATCCCGAAAAGGGAAACCGGTTTTCGGATAAGATCATGCGCAAAATAATGAGAGGCAAATCATGACCGATGCAGCCACCAACGACACCTTGTTCGCAGGGCTAAACGACAAATCGATCACCGCCATTCCGGCAACGGTCGAGAAGCAGCGCTATATCACCAGCATCGCGCCGATGGCGGCCAATCCCGGCAAGTGGATCGAGATGCCGCGGCTGCCGATCGCGACCGGCGAACACGCCGTGATCGAATGCCAGGGCAATATCCATGTCATCGCCGGCTATGCGCGGCATCGCGTCGATGGCAATTTCCATCAGGTCTATGACGGCAAGGCGAAGACCTGGTCGCTCAAGGCGGAGTTTCCGATCCGCTGCAACCACGTCGCCGGCGTATCGATCGGTTCGAAGCTCTACACCTTCGGCGGCTTCGTCGAGCAGAACCGTTGTCCCCATTCCAAGTGCTACGTCTACGACACGGCCACCGACAAATGGTCGCCGATCGCCGGACTGGCCCGCCCGCGCGGTGCGATTTCGGCGATCGTGTTCGACGGCAAGATTCATCTGCTCGGCGGCCGCGACGTGCGTTCGGTCGAATGGCACGAGATCTACGATCCGGCGACCGACAAATACACCATCCTTGGCGGCATGCGCGGCTCGACCGGCACGCAGCCTTTCGTCGGCCAGCGCGACCACATGGGCGTCGCCGTTGTCGATGGAAAAATCCACGCTATCGCCGGCCGCATGGACTCGTATGATTTCAACACCGGCTTGAACGCCGTCTACGATCCCAAAACTGACGGCTGGACATTCCGCGCGCCGCTGCCGACGCCGCGTAGCGGGCCGTCATGCGTCTACATCAACGGCAAGATCGTGGTGTTCGGCGGCGAAGCCACCGGCAAAGTGTTCGGCACCAACGAGGCTTACGATCCCAAGACCGACAGCTGGGAACAGATCGCGCCGATGGCGATCCCGCGTCACGGCCTTCATGGCGCGACGTGCGCCGTGATCGGCAACATGATCCACGTACCCGGTGGCGGACCCGTTCCCGGCGGCCAGGTGCAAGGCGCCTATCACGACGCTTTCACGTTCGGCTAAGGCGCGCACGACGCAAAACAAAACGGCCGCCCGGGAGGCGGCCGTTTTTTATTCGATCGCGTTTGGCGTTAGCGCGCGGGCAGCAGTTCAAGGCCGGCGACGCCGACCGCGACATTGAGACCGGTTTGGCCCTGCACCGAAACCGGCTGCAAGGCGACGGTGCGGTTCGAGCCGCCGACCAGAACGTTGGCGCCTAAGCCGGCGCCCACGGTCGCTTCGGCGCTCGCGCCGGCATACTGGCCGGCGAGCGCGCCGAACTGTTTGTTGCTTGGCGCAAACACCGACCACACCATTTCACCGCCGGCGGTGGCGCCGATATCGAGACCGAATTTGCTGATGGATCCGGTATAGACCTCGCGCGGACCGGGCTGCGACGGCGTGAACATGCAGGCCACGCTCTTCTTCGACGCGATGATCATTCCGATGCCGCCGGAAATATCGCACGTCAGCGTGCCGACCCTGGTCCGGTTCGGGCCTTGCGCCACGCTCGGAGCCGGCACGCCAATCGCCGCGGCAACTGCCACGGCGGCAAGAGCGTTCAAAGTCCTACGCATGGCAAACTCCTGTTGTCGATGAATGATTGCCAAATAACGTCGCAAGGCACAACAAGTTCCACGCCGCGACGGCACTCAAACTACGCTTGAATGTTGCTCAGCCGATGCAACTGCGGGCGAAATTCGCGCGCGCCGAAGCCGCCAAAGGGCTGAAGGCCGGATCGCAACCGGCCATTATGGCCGGCGGCGGCCGCGGCGGCTCGGGTTTCCGCTTACCGACGGTCGTTACCGAAATTCGGTCGCCTTTGTTGCTGCGATCGACCGACTGAAGCGGCCCCTCGCCCTTGGAAACCGCCGGCGATGCGCCAACCGGTGAAAAGCCAAGACCGAGCGGCGGCGCGACCATACCCAGCGCGAGCATCAGAAAGATGCCCGCAATCAGATATGAAACTAAGCCGCGCATTGCCGGTCTCCGATGACGCCACGGAGAGGAAACGGCGCACCGCCCTATTAGTTCCTCACACCTTCGGCGGCTACGAGAATCTGGCTTGTCGGAATGGTGATATGGCAATGCAACCCGGCTGGATCAAACGCCATATGAACTTCAGCGCCCAGCACGCGAGAGAGATTGCGCTCGATGACCATGCTCCCGAAGCCGGTCTTGCGTCGGGCCTTCACTTTGGGACCGAGCTGTTCGCGCCAATCCAGTTCGATCACGGTGCCGTCGGCGGTTTCGCGTCGACTCCACGTGATCGATACGCGGCCTGTCGGCACCGACAAGGCGCCGAATTTCTCGGCATTGACGGCCAGTTCATGCAGTGCCAGGCCCAGATTTTGCGCCGCCTCGGGCTTGAGCGCAATGGCAGGCCCTTCGATCGCCACCTGCCCCGCGCTGCGTTCGATATATCCGGCCAGTTGCGATCGGATCAGTTCTTTCAACGACGCGCCGTACCAGCTCTCCCGCACCAACAAATCGTGAGACGCAGCCAGCGCCTGCAAGCGCGCGCCGAACTGCGCCAGGAAGCTTTCGACGGAGCCGGCGTGACGCGCGGTCTGCCGGGCCATGGCCTGGATCACCGCCAGCAGATTTTTCGACCGGTGCGTCAGTTCACGCAACAAGAGACGCAAATGCGCTTCGCTCTCTTTGCGCTCGGTGACGTCGATGGAGGCACAGGTTAAACCAATGATATCGCCGGATTCATTGCGCAACGGCTCGACGTGAAGATCGTGCCACCGTGCGCTGGAGGCGCCGTCAAAACAGACCTCCGCGCGCGCCGGCTGGCCCGTCGTCAGCGCTTCCCGCTTGAGCGCGATGATGGCCGCGTCGCTTTCTGTCGGAAACAGCTCTTCGTCGGTCCGTCCGAGAATATCGTCGATCGAACGCCCGAGCATGGGATTGCTCAAAGACGTGTAACGCAGGTCGCGATCTTGCGTATAGACCGTCACTTGCGAGCCGCGCAGCGCAGTTTCGTAGCGTGCAAATCGCGCGCGCAATAAATTCAATTCCCACGTTTGAGCGTTGAGCTGGCCTTCGAGCCGGCGGCATTCTTCTTGGGATTGGTCATACGCAGCTTGCAGGCTCGCCGCGGCTAGGTCGTTTACATCCGGCATGGCGCGCCCCGCTGCACTAGTTTCTTATCACGACCCGCGATCCACTGCGTGCGGCGGTTACTACCGGCGGGCTTTATTTTCGATAGCCTTGCTTGAACGCCAACACACAGCGGCGACGTAATTCCTACGCCTCCAGAATGGCCAACGCAGCGAAAGCCGATCCGTTGCATTTGTGACGGCATTTCTGTGGTCGCGGCATTGCATGATGGAACTTTTGGCCCAAGGGCACGTTGCCGCACGAGGTTTCATCGCAAAATCAAAGGCTAGAGGACAATATGGCCACGCGTAGCGCTAAATCCGCGGCTGCCGAGGAAATCGCGGCGATCGAGGATCTGATGAACGATCTCGAGAAGCGCCTGCGCCGGTTATCCGGCAACGCGAAACGCGAGGCGTCGGGCGCAAGTGGCGACGTCGGCGACTTCGTCAACGACGCGCTCGCCCGCATCATGGAGCACGTCCGCGAAGACGCCTCCGACACCACCGAGTCCATCGCCGACGATGCGGCGCGCTATGGCGCCGACGCGATCAAAAAGGCGATTCAAGAAGTCGAACAGCGCCCGCTGCTCATGCTAGGCATCGCCGCCGGGATCGGGTTCCTCGCGGGCATGCTGAACAAAAAATAACGTCATGAACATCGCAAACATCGCCGCCGCCGCGACCGAGAAGTTGGTCGCCCGCTATCTGCGCCTTTTGTCTGTCGTGTCGCTGATGGCGCTGTTTGCCCTCGTCGCCCTCTATCATTTCACGGTGGCGGGGATGCTAGCATTGGAAATTGAGATCGGCGCGCTCTATGCGCGGTTGATCGTGGCGGGGATCTATACCCTGCTGGCGCTCGGCTGTGCCGGGATATTGTGGGCGATGCGGCGCAAGGATGCTACGTCTAGTCCGAAAGGCGAGCCGAAGCCGCGCCATATCCAACTGGCAATGCTCATAGAAGCCGCGATGCTCGGCTATGAGATATCCCGTAGACCGCGCAAAACATCTTAGTCACGCCGCCTCGTTTCGATTTACGGAGACGAACCATCCGTTAACGCTGACGCCTAGGTTTCGGCATGGTTTCTCGTATGTCGCACCGCCGCTGGCTGCTGCGCGATGTTCCGCACATCGCGGCGCTGTTTGTTTGGGTGGCCTTCGGCTTCGCCATTCTGACTTATTTCGTCGACTTGTCCACGCTTCAGCGGTGGATGATGCTGACGGCATCGCGAGGGACCGCCGCGGCAAAGACCCAAGCCGACGTCAGCAACGGTCAAAAGCCATACACTGGAACTATTCTCTTCGTTCCGCCACGCGGAGACCTCTGCTCGGAATGGATGTTCGACAATCGCAACGGCGACATGTGGGACAAGGGCCAAGTCGATTGCAGTGTGATGGTGCCAACGGATAAATCGACCGAAGGCATGAGCGGCGCGCGCATGCGGGCCATCGGCAAAGCATTCAAGGATTGACGGGCGCGACGCCGTCAAAACGCCGAGGGCCGCGCTTTCGCACGGCCCTCACCGCAACAACAACTTAGCGAAATTAATTAGCTGGCACGGCGCTCGCGGCGCTTGGCATTGCGCTCGAAGAACAGCGCCTGGCTCAACACCGCCGACACCGTCGCCGGCTGGAACGGTTTGGCGATCAGGAACGCCGGCTCCGGCCGCTCGCCGGTGAGGAAGCGTTCCGGATAGGCGGTGATGAAGATCACCGGCACTTCGAAAGAGCGCAGCATCTCGTTCACCGCGTCGAGGCCCGAACTGCCGTCCGCCAATTGAATGTCGGCCAGGATGATGCCGGGCCGTTTGACCTTGGCGAGCGCGATGGCTTCGGAATGGGTGCGCGCAACACCGAGCACCTTGTGACCGAGGCCTTCAACCAGACCCTCGAGATCGAGCGCGATGAAGGTTTCGTCCTCGATGATCAGCACGTCGGTGGCGATTTCGGCGGCGAGTTCGCGGCCCGACTGCTCGACCAGTTCGCGCAGTTTCGGGACGTTGACGTTGAGCACCTTGGCGGCGTCGTCCTCCGACAGCCCCTCCAGCGCGACCAGCAAGAACGCCTGGCGCGGCAACGGGGCGATCTGGGCCAGATGCCGTTCGACCGGCTGGTTCAGGTCGTTATCGCCGGCCTTGCTGTTAATGGCGACGGAATTCCAAATCTTCGTGAACAGCTGATAGAGGCCGATCCGCGTTGACGAGGTGCCGTCGAGGACCTTGGGGTCCTGGATCAGGGCCTCCAAAGTCGCCGCCACATAGGCGTCCCCGGACGTTTGGCTGCCTGAAAGCGCCCGCGCGTACCGGCGCAGATATGGCAAGTGCTGCGCAACCGATTGAGATGTCGACAAAATCTGCCTCCCGAAACGAATGGCCCAGAGCGAATGGGCGGAGCCCCCAAAGGTTCAGGTGAACCTTACTAGCGGACCTAACGTGGCCGGGGGAAAAAAGTTCCCTATTTATGGAACCATCTGCCATCCCATGGGTTTTGTCTCCACGCTGTGGGGACGCCGTCCGTATACCGGCGGGAGGATTTCGGGGTCACAACGATGAACGAACGCAAACCCGTGGGACAACAAAAGCCAATGGAAACCCCGGAAACCAGCACCAAAAAAAGCGGCGCCAAGACCGGCAAGCTCGGCCGGGATGTACAGGCGCGGCTCGGTCAGCAGCTGCGCGCCATGTACGACGACGTCGTCAATCAGGGTGTCCCAGATCGGTTTGCCGATCTGCTCAATCGTCTCGAAGGCAATGGGAATAAGGACAAACACTAATGCCCATGGACGAGTCGGTCCGCAAATCCATCCTAGGCGCGGTCCCTAGCCTCCGCGCCTTCGCGATCTCGCTGTGCGGGAACGTGGATCGCGCCGACGACCTGGTGCAGGAGACGATGTTGCGCGCGCTCGCCAATATCGACTCGTTCCAGCCCGGCACCAATATGTCGGCGTGGCTCTTCACCATCCTGCGCAACCATTTCCGTTCGGAATATCGCAAGCGCCGGCGCGAAGTCGAAGACACCGACGGCCACTATGCCGACTCGTTGAAGTCGCAACCCGAGCAGCACGGCCAGGTCGAATTCCGCGAATTCAGGGAAGCTTTGACCCACCTGCCCTCGGACCAGCGCGAAGCGCTCATCCTGGTCGGCGCCTCCGGGTTCTCCTACGAAGAAGCCGCCAATATCTGCGGCTGCGCGGTCGGCACCATCAAATCCCGCGTCAATCGTGCGCGCACAAGGCTCGCCGAGCTGCTGTCGATCGACGGCGTCGACGATTTCGGCCCCGACGAGCAGACCCGGGCCGTGCTGGCCGGCGGCGGCGAGTAACTTCGCCGGCTGTCGCATTCTATTTTTCCAAACCGTTTTCCCATTTGGAGCGCGAACGCGCGCACCAGATCCATCCGAAACGGCAAAAACCCGCGCAGCCGAAAGCTGCACGGGGCTATGAGAGAACCGTTAGCCGGGATGGGCGGGCTAGATCCGTCCGAGCAGCATCAGCACCAAGACGATGATCAGGATGGTGCCGATGAGGCCGACGCCGCCATGGCCGTAGCCATAGCCGTACCCGCCGAAGCGGCCGCTGAAGCCGCCCAACAAAAATATGATGAGCAGGACGATGAGGATAAGTCCGAGTGACATGGCTTGATCTCCTGTGACCGTGAGCGCGTTACTTCTTGTCGATCGAAATGCCGCTATTGCCGATACTGATCGCGACGCCGGTTTTGTGCCGTTCCTGATAGAGCTGGTAGCCGAGGACCACGACTGCGACCGTGAGCACCGCCACGACAAGCGTGATGACGTTACGATTCATGGTGTCCTCTTATTCATTAGTTCCTTGAGCAAAATAAAACCCCGGCCGGTTTTGCCGGCCAGGGTCAATATCCGAGCGTGGGCATCAATGGGGGGCATTGAGGGGCGCCCGGACCAGACACGCTAGGCACCCGTTACCGGCGGTGTCTGAGCAAAATTGACCACTGCGCAAGCCATCAACTGTGTATCCACAAGAACAAGCCCGGGGCACCTGCCCCGGCTGTCCTCTCAACACGAGCCTAGCGCCGCCAGGCGCAGCGCCGATTGCCGTAACTGTTGGTCCAGCAATGGCGATGACCGCGGCGCACGATGTTCGGGCCGCCAACCGCGGCGCCGACGACGCCGCCAACAATCGCGCCCGGGGGACCGGCAATGACCGCGCCCGTTCCGGCGCCGATCGCCACGCCTTCCAGCGTGCCCGCTGTTGCCGCGAACGGCAGCGCGGCCAACGTCATTACAAATAATCCGGTTTTGATGAACGAGCGCATAGCAAGCCTCCTTGGTGAAGTGCTCGGCGCTGATGGATTTGCAGGGCCGGCCGCCTGCATTTTGTTATGCGGATCAACGGCGCCGACACATAAAAGTTCCAAAGGTCGGTGGGCCACACGGACAATAAGCAACACCCCGCGCGGCGGACCGCACGGGGTGTCATGCACGCCTCGATGACGCGCGGGTTTACTGCGCCGTCGTCCGGCG
>JANMSZ010000197.1:0-2579 GCA_031389925.1 Hyphomicrobiales bacterium
GCAGTTTGGAGAACGCGTCGGCGGTGCCGGAGGCGCTGATGCCGATGCCGCCGATGATGATCGCGATGCGCGGCGCATCCTTGCGGTTGGCCGGCAATTGCCGCGGCTTGGCGTAAGCCGCGGACGGCCGCGTGCCGTCGGCGGCAATCTGCGGCACGGCGCCGTGCCGTGTCGTTTCCAGCAGTTTCGGGTCGATCGTCGATTTCGCCACGGGCTCGCCGGCGGGGCTGCTCGACGCACCCGGTATGACGATTTCCTGGCGCTGGCCGCTCGAGCCGTCGATGATGGTGACGGTTCGGCTGCCGGGCGGCGGTATCGCCGCTTTCGCGGCTGCGTCGGCGATGGCCTCGGCTTTGGGACCATCGTAGCGGGCGTGCTGTTTGCCGTCGCCTTCCGGCCCGGCCTGCGTGCCGCCGGGCAATTTGGCGGAAACCACCGCCACCGGCTCGCCGCCGAGCGGGTCATTGACGAACAGCGCCCACGAAACCACCACAAGGCCGGACAGGCCCAGCACGCCGGCCAGTATTTGCGGGCCGGACAGCGGCAGCGTCCGCAGCTTTTTCTTTTTATCCTGGCCGAGGGGGGCGTTCAGGTCATCCGATGCCACGGTCGCGACCTTTCCGAATCATTGGTCGAGTGTACCACGTGCCGATTCCCGGCTGGCGAGTTCCGGAATCGAACGGGGCGGCCTTTCGACCGCCCCGGTAGGTATTCCAATGTTCGCGCCGCTTAGTTCGGCGCCGCCACCTTGCCGCTCGGCGGGAAGGCCGCGTTCTGCTGCGTGCCGCGCAGCAGGTCCATGGCCATGTTCAGCGCCTTGTCGTTGGCCTTGTCGGGCGGAACGTAAGACTGCGAGCCGGTCTGCTCTTTGCCTTCGTCGCCCTTGAGGTGGCCGCGCAGCGAGGCCTCGCCCTTGGTGCTGGTGTCGGTCTTGGCCTTGATGTCGTCCGGCAGGTCCTGCAGCACCTCGATGTCCGGGGTGATGCCCTTGGCCTGGATCGAGCGGCCGGACGGCGTGAAGTAGCGCGCCGTGGTCAGCCGCAGCGCGCCGTTGCCGGAGCCGAGCGGGATGATGGTCTGCACCGAACCCTTGCCGAAGGAACGGGTGCCGATGACGGTGGTGCGCTTGTGGTCCTGCAAGGCGCCGGCGACGATTTCCGAGGCCGAGGCGGAGCCACCGTTGATCAGCACGATCACCGGCTTGCCGTTGGTCAGGTCGCCCGCGCGGGCGTTAAAGCGCTGCGTCTCCTCGGCATTGCGGCCGCGGGTGGAGACGATCTCGCCCTTCTGCAGGAACGCATCCGACACCGAGATCGCCTGATCGAGCAGGCCGCCCGGGTTGTTGCGCATGTCGAGCACGTAGCCCTTGAGCTTGTCGCCGCTGATCTTGGCCGTGATATCGGCGATCGCCTTCTTGAGACCGTCGGTGGTCTGCTCGTTGAACTGCGTCATGCGGATGTAGCCGATGTCGTCGCCTTCGATGGTCGAGCGCACCGCGCGCACGCGGATGACGTCGCGCGTGATCGAGAACTCGATCGGCTTGTCGGCGCCCTTGCGCGTGACGGTGAGCTTGATCTTGGTGTTGGTCGGGCCGCGCATCTTCTCGACCGCTTGATTGAGCGTGAGGCCCTGCACCTGCTCGTCGTCGAGCTTGGTGATGATGTCGTTGGCGAGGATGCCGGCCTTGGCGGCGGGCGTCTCGTCGATCGGCGCCACGACCTTGATCAGGCCCTCTTCCATCGTGACCTCGATGCCGAGCCCGCCAAATTCGCCGCGGGTCTGCACCTGCATGTCCTTGAAGCTCTTGGCATCCATGAAGCTGGAATGCGGATCGAGACCCGCCAGCATGCCGTTGATCGCGGTTTCGATCAGCTTGGAGTCATCCGGCTTTTCGACGTAGTCGGCGCGGACGCGCTCGAACACATCGCCGAACAGATTGAGCTGGCGGTAGGTGTCGGCCACCGCGGCCTTGGCGCTGGCGCCGATCATGATCGAGCGCGGCTGCACCACGAGCAGCGTCATCGCCACTCCCGCTGTCACGCCGAGAAGAATGAGTGAGGTCTTGCGCATCATCATCCGCGAACCTTTTCGCCTTCGCCAGCCGCCCACCATGGGCCTGGATCAACGGGAGTCCCGTCCTTACGAAATTCGATATAGAGCACCGGCTGACTGGAACCTGTCGCGAGGATTGAAGCAATGTGGGAGCTGTTTCCCATCACCGCAACGGGTTCTCCGGCCAGCACGAACTGTCCGAGATCAACTGATATCCGATCCATCCCAGCGAGCAAGACATGATACCCGCCGCCGACATTGAGGATCAAGAGTTGTCCGTAGGACCGGAACGGCCCGGCATAGACAACCCAGCCGTCGGCCGGCGCGGTGGCCTGGGCGCCGGCGCGGGTGGCGATCGAAACGCCCTTTTCTAACCCGCCGGTACCATCGGGCGCCCCGAATTCCTTCAATTTGACGCCGTTAACAGGGGTTGGAACATGACCTCGCAGCGAAACAAAGGCGACGGCCGGCGTTAACCGTCCCGGATCGCGAAAAGCCGACAAAGCCGGGCGGCTGTCGGTGCGGGC
>JANMSZ010000261.1:0-3068 GCA_031389925.1 Hyphomicrobiales bacterium
GCGCGGCACCGCGCGGCTGCTGCACGCGCATGGTTTTAGCGTGGTCAGCGAATTGCCGCTGCCGTCCGGCCGCCGCGCCGACCTGGTCGCGCTCATTCCCGCGCAAGCGGGAATCCAGAGCGAAGAAAAGAAAGAACTGGGTCCCCGCTTGCGCGAGGACGAGCGGAGAGGTTGAATTAACGCGGCGCTCTTTTGGCCAGAATGCGCTGCAGCGTGCGGCGATGCATATTAAGCCGCCGCGCCGTTTCCGAAACGTTGCGGCCGCAAAGTTCATAGATGCGCTGGATGTGCTCCCAGCGCACGCGGTCGGCCGACATCGGATTTTCCGGCAGTTCGATCTTGGTGTTGTCGTGCGCCAAGAGCGCGGCGACGACGTCGTCGGCGTCGACGGGCTTGGCCAGATAGTCGACTGCGCCGAGCTTCACCGCGTTCACCGCGGTGGCGATGTTGCCGTAGCCGGTGAGGATGATGCCGCGCGCTTCCGGCCGGGAGCGCTTGAGCGCCGAGATCACGTCGAGGCCGTTGCCGTCACCGAGCCGCATGTCGACCACGGCGAAGGCCGGCGCCGAGCGTTCGACCTGCTGCAGCCCGTCGGCTACGGATTCGGCGGTGGTCACGGCAAAGCCGCGGCTCTCCAGCGCCTTGGCCAGCCGTTGCAGAAACGAACGGTCGTCCTCGACCACCAGAACCGTGCGTTCGCCGGGAATGTCGATTTTCACCGCCGGTGCGGTGATGTCACTGATCATGTCCACGCTTTTCACCTGCTCCTCTAAGCCCGGCCCAATATAGCCCGCGCGGCCGTATAAACACAGCGTAAAAGCGGTGATTCTGCGCCTGTCAGATGCCGGCGAAGGTTAACGGCCGCTCGAAATCGTCGCGCTGCCAGCGCAATTTGACGACCGCGCCGCGCGCCGGCAAGGCACGGTTGGCGAAGGATACCGTGGCGCCGGAGCGCTCCAGCAAGGTCTTGGCGATGAAAAAGCCCAGGCCCAGGCCGGTCGGCTCCTCGTCGGTGGCATTCGGCCTGCGCCGGCGGGTGGTCACGTAGGGCTCGCCGATACGGTCGAGCACCTCGGGCGCAAAGCCCGGCCCGTCGTCGGTGATGGTGACGTCGATCGCCTCGTCGTTCCATTGCGCTGCAACATCGACGCGCTCATGGGCGAAGTCGACGGCGTTCTCCAGGATATTGCCGAGCCCGTAGAGGATCGCCGGGTTGCGCGCGCCGAGCGGCTCGGCGTCGCGGTCGGCCGGCATGGTGACGCCGATCTCGACGCCGAAATTGCGATGCGGCGCCACCACCTCCTCGATCAGCGCGGTCAGCTGCGTGCGGTCGAACGGCTCGCCGCTCGACAGTTCCGTGATCTTGGCCAGGATATCGCGGCAGCGCGCCGCCTGCTCGCGCAGCAGGCGCACGTCGTCGCCATGCGGCGCGTCGGCGGGGATGGCGTTTTCCAGTTCCTTGGCGATCACCGAAATGGTCGATAGCGGCGTGCCGAGTTCGTGCGCGGCGGCGGCGGCGAGCCCGTCGAGCTGCGACAGATGCTGCTCATGCGCCAGCACCAGTTCGGTGGCGGCCAGCGCGTCGGTGAGCTGGCGCGATTCCTCGGTGATCTGCCAAGCATAAACGCCGATAAATCCGATCGCGAGCAGGATCGAGAGCCAGACGCCCATCATGTAGATCGGCGGCAATAGCAGCGGGTCGTCGCTGTCCCACGGCAGCGGGTAATGCACGAACACCAGTACGGTGGCGCAGGCCACCGCAAAGCCGCCGAGCATCAGCGTGAAGCGCGGCGGCAGCGCGGTCGACGACAGCAGTACCGGGCCGAGGAACAGGAAGGCGAACGGGTTCTGCAAACCGCCGGTCATGAATAGCAACACGGCCAGTTCGGCGATGTCGAAGGCCAGCAGCCAGGCGGCGCGATCGGGCTCGAGCCGCTGGGTCAGGTGAAAGCGCAGCCGCAGCGCGATATTGAGCCAGGCCGACAGCGCGATCACCGCCAGGCAGGCGTAGACCGGGAAGTCGAAATTCAAGCCATATTCGACCACCAGCACCGCGGTGGTCTGGCCGATGATGGCGAGCCAGCGCAGCCGCACCAGCGTATCGAGACGCACGTTGCGGCGCGGATGGGTGTCGGCAAGGCCACGTATTGGCATGGCGGCATTGTACGCGATGCGGGCAGGGCTACCAATCGGCCCAATACTCAGGCCCTTGCGATTCAGGCGGCGGAGCGTCACATCTCCCTTAATGGATGCCAGCAATACACCCGCCATCGCCGTCGACGATCTGGTCAAGGTTTACAAGACCTCGACCGCGGTCGACGGCATCTCCTTTCGCCTGGCGCCGGGCTCGATCACCGGGCTGCTCGGCGGCAATGGCGCCGGCAAGACCACGACCATCGCCACCATCATGGGCCTGGTCACCCCCACCTCCGGCCGGGTCACCGTGCTTGGCGCCGACATGCCGCGCGAGCGCTACCGCGTGCTGCACCGCATGAATTTCGAAAGCCCTTACGTCGACATGCCGATGCGGCTGACGGTGCGGCAAAATCTGTCGGTGTTCGGGCAACTTTATGCCGTGCCAGATCTGAAGGGCCGCATCGCTAGCCTTGCCGCCGAATTGGAACTCACCGAATTTCTGGACCGGCCGACCGGCAAGCTATCGTCGGGGCAGAAGACGCGGGTGTCGCTCGCCAAGGCGCTGCTCAATTGCCCGGAGGTACTGCTGCTCGACGAGCCGACCGCCTCGCTCGATCCCGACACCGCCGACTGGGTGCGCGGCCGTCTCGAGCATTACCGCCGCGAACACGCCGCGACCATTCTGCTCGCTTCGCACAACATGAACGAGGTTGAGCGGCTGTGTGACCGCGTCATCATTATGAAGAAGGGCCGCATCGAAGGCGACGACACGCCCGCGCATCTTCTTGCGAATTACGGCCGCGCCACGCTGGAAGAAGTGTTTCTCGATGTCGCGCGCGGCACCCACAGCGAGGCAGTGCTGTGAGCATCAGCGATAGCGGCCTCGATTTCTCCGCCAACCGCGTCAGCGCCATGGTGCGGCGCTATTGGTA
>JANMSZ010000279.1:0-4830 GCA_031389925.1 Hyphomicrobiales bacterium
CCATCCGGAAAAGCGTCGCATGTCGCTGATGCAGCGCCTGGCTTCGGTCGGCCTCGGCAAGCGGGCGGACGAGTTCGAGGCGCCGCAGGCGCCGCGCGCCGCCCGGCCGATGCCGCAGCTCGACCGGCCGCAGCAGCGGCCGACCGCGCGCACCCCCGAAGGCCGCCATGCCGAGGTTCGGCAGCCGGAATCGCGTCCGGTCGATCCGGTCTCGGAATATGCCCGCCGCCCGGCGCCGCAGGGTCTCGACCCGCACGGCCGTCCCGCTGCTGTGCATAACCCGAGCGAAGAAGACCAGTTGGACATCCCGGCGTTCCTGCGCCGCCAGGCCAACTAAGGTCTGCCTAACGATTGATCAGCCCCGTTCCGCAGCCGCGGAATGGGGCTGATCCCCAAGCTAGGAAAGTATAAGTATCTGATTTTATTGGTTATTTTTAAAACAGTCAGTTGCGGTGGCGTTTTGCCGATCAGTCCGCTCTGCTTCCCAGTGGTAACGGTAACTGGAACTTTCCCGCTCAAGACGCCGTAAATTGCGGCGAAAAAGAGTAACAGTTGGTAAGAAACCGTGTCTTGGACCGGGCCGGTGGTGGGCCTAAGTTGCGCTGCGAAAGGGACTTTCTGGTCCCGCTGCACCGCGCGATCGTGCGGTCACATATAAGGACTTGAAGGCCGAAAGCTGGCTTTCATGGGGATACGAAAAGACAGTGTTTAGTACTCAGTCTTTTCGGAAATGGGGTCGATGAAGGGCGCACAGCAGACCACGTTACGCGATGTCGTCGCCATCTCTGGCGTCGGCGTGCATTCCGGCCGTCCGGTGACGCTGACGTTGAATCCGGCCGACGACGATGCCGGCATTGTTTTCCAGCGCGTCGCCGTTGACGGTTCCCTTGAGCGCGAAATCCGCGCCGATGTGCGCGCCGTCACCGCCACCGAATTTGCCACCGTCCTCGGCGATGCGTCGGGCCCGCTTTGCTCGACCGCAGAACATCTGCTCGCCGCTCTGCGCGGTCTCCATGTCGATAACGTCGTGATCGAGATCGACGGGCCGGAAGTGCCGATCATGGACGGCAGCGCCGCTCCGTTTGTCGAGGCGCTCGATCAGGCCGGCCTGACCTCGCGCGCGCTGCCGCGCAAATATATCGAAGTGCTCAAGACGATCCGCGTCGCCAACGGCGATGCTTTCGGCGAATTGCGCCCGTACCAGCACGGTTTCCGCGTCGAAGCTGAAATCCAGTTCGATCATCCGTTGATCGGCCGGCAGGCGATGGCGCTCGACATCGAGCCCAACAGCTTCCGCCGTGAAATCGCCCGCGCCCGCACCTTCGGCTTCATGAAGGATGTGTCGAAGCTCTGGAGCGCGGGTTTCGCGCTCGGCGCCTCGTTCGACAACACGCTGGTGATCAGCGAAGACCGCGTGCTCAATCCGGAAGGCCTGCGTTTTGCCGACGAGTTCGTGCGCCACAAGGTGCTGGACGCCATCGGCGATCTGGCTCTGGCCGGCCAGCCGTTGCTCGCCGCCTACAAGACCGTCCGTGGCGGCCACAACCTCAATCACGCCGTGCTGTCGGCGCTGATGGCCGACCGCAGCGCCTGGCGCGTTGTCGAGGCGCCTGCCGCGGCGCCCGCCCGCCGCACCCGCGGCCATGCCGATATCGGCGCCGGCCTTGCGGTTCCGGCCTATGGCCCGGACGTATCCTGATTTTTCAGGATTTGCCTTTAAGCTTCCCGCCTTAATCCCGGCCGAATGTCTGCGTAATCCGTTGGCGGGGCCGCATTTTTTCGTCTAAACCTATGCGGATCAAGGGTTTGCCGGAAATTGACCGGCGCATAGCGCCGTCGAAAGACGCGCGTCAACGCGCTTAAGTAACGGATCGACGCGTTCATGGTGTTTGTATCGAAATTGGGCACTGCCAGCCGGTCGCGCCAAAGATCGCGGATCGTGCGCGCCGCGGCCGTGCTGCTGTTGGCGCTGAGCGTCGGCGCCTGCGGCAGCCTCGACCTGTTCGGCAAGAAGGACGACGTCGCGCCCGATGAGCCGCCGGAGCGGCTGTACAACGAGGGCCTCTATCTTCTCAACCAGAAGAAAGACCCGAAGGAAGCCGTCAAGAAATTCGAGGAAGTCGACCGCCAGCACCCCTATTCGGAATGGGCGCGCAAATCGCTGATCATGTCGTCCTACGCCTATTACGAGTCCGGCTCCTATGAAGAGAGCGTCACCGCGGCCAAGCGCTATATCTCGCTCCACCCCGGCAGCCCGGACGCCGCTTACGCCCAATTCCTGATCGCTTCGTCGTATTACGACGAAATCCCGGACATCACCCGCGACCAGACCCGCACCGACAAGGCGCTCGAGGCGCTCGATCAGGTGGCGCGGAAATATCCCGGCACCGAATACGCCGTCAGCGCCAAGCAGAAGATGCAGGTGGCGCGCGACCAGCTCGCCGGCAAGGAAATGCTGACCGGCCGCTATTATCTCGAACGCAAGGAATGGACCGGGGCCATCAACCGCTTCAAGGTCGTGGTCACCAAGTATCAGACCACGCGTCACGTCGAAGAGGCGCTGATGCGCCTGGTCGAGGCCTATATGGCGCTCGGCATTACCGACGAGGCGCAGACCGCCGCCGCCGTGCTCGGGCACAATTTCCCCGACAGCCAATGGTACAGCCACGCTTATGCGCTGGTGACCAAGGGTGGCGGCCAGGTGTCTGAAAACAAGGGCTCCTGGATCAGCAAGGCTTTCAAGAAGGTCGGGCTGGGCTAATCCTGTCATTCCGGGGCCGGCCGAAGGCCGGAACCCGGAATCCAGATACATCTTCTGTTGTCTCTGGATTCCGGATCGGCGCTACGCGTCGTCCGGAATGACGGTACGGTTACCCACGCCGTCGTGCCCTCTTGTCCCGGCCATCCACGTCTTTAATGATACGAATCTGTAAGGCGTGGATGCCCGGCACAAGGCCGGGCATGACAGCCGAGTGGATGCCGACATGCTCTCCCGTCTCTCGATCCGCGATATCGTCCTGATCGACCGGCTCGACATCGATTTTGCCGAGGGCCTTGCCGTGCTCACCGGCGAGACCGGCGCCGGCAAGTCGATATTGCTGGATTCCTTCGCGCTGGCGCTCGGCGGCCGCGGCGACCAGAACCTGGTGCGCCAGGGCGTGGAGCAAGGCCAGGTCATCGCGGTGTTTGAGGTCGGCAGCCGCCATCCGGCCCGCGCGCTGCTCAAAGCCAACGATATCGCCGGAAGTAATCAGGACGATTCGGACGACCTGATTTTGCGCCGCGTTCAGCTCGCGGATGGCCGCACCCGCGCCTTCGTCAACGACCAGCCGGTCAGCGTCCAGGTGATGCGGCAATTAGGTAGCGCGCTCGTCGAGATCCACGGCCAGCATGACGACCGCGCGCTGGTCGACGCCGGCACGCACCGCAATCTGCTCGATGCCTATGGCGCGCTGGAAGACGACGCGGCCAAGGTCGCCGCGCTATGGGAGGCGCGCCGCGCCGCGCAGGACGCCGCCGACGCGCATCGCGCCGAGGTCGAACGCGCCAAACGCGAAAGCGACTGGCTGCGCCATTCGGTCGACGAACTCGACAAACTGGCACCGCAGGCCGGCGAGGAGACCACGCTCGCCACCCGCCGCACCGTGATGATGCAGTCGGAGAAGGTCGCCGAGGATTTGCGCGACGCTTACGACGTGATCGCCGGTTCGAATTCGTCCGTGCCCGCGCTCGCGGGCGTCATCCGCCGTCTGGAGCGGCGCAGCACGCAGGCGCCGAGCCTGGTCGAGCCGGCGGTGAAGTCGCTCGACGTCGCGCTCAACGCGCTGGAGGAAACCCGCGGCCATCTCGAGGCGGCGCTGCGCACCGCCGACTTCGATCCGGCCGAGTTGGAGCGCAACGAGGAACGCCTGTTCGCGCTGCGCGCCGCGGGCCGCAAATACAACGTGCCGGTCGACGATCTCGCGGCGCTGGCGCGCAAATACAATAACGACATCGCGCTGATCGACGCCGGCGAGGCGCAGCTCAAGACGCTGGTCGCCGCCGCCGCAAAGGCCGACGCCGATTTCCGAAAAGATGCCGAGGCTTTATCCAAAGCGCGCGTCAAGGCGGCGGCCGCGCTCGACAAGGCGGTCAATGGCGAACTCAAGCCGCTCAAGCTGGAGCGCGCCAAATTCTCGACCGAGATCGAAAGCGATCCGGCCGCCGCCGGGCCTAACGGCATCGACCGTGTCGAGTTCTGGGTGCAGACCAATCCCGGTACCAAGCCGGGCCCGCTGATGAAGATCGCCTCCGGCGGCGAACTGGCGCGCTTCCTCCTGGCGCTTAAGGTGGTGCTGGCCGATCGCGGTTCGGCGCCCACGCTGGTGTTCGACGAGATCGATACGGGCGTCGGCGGCGCGGTGGCCGACGCCATCGGCGTGCGGCTGGCCCGACTGGCCAAGGGCCTGCAGGTCCTGGCCGTCACCCATTCGCCGCAGGTGGCGGCGCGGGCGGAGCGGCACTTTCTCATCTCGAAGATGGAGGAGGTGGCCGGCAACCGCATGGTGACGCGGGTGCAGCTGCTGTCGCCGCGCAGCCGGCGCGAGGAGATCGCGCGCATGCTGTCGGGCGCGCGGGTGACCGAGGAGGCGCGCGCGCAGGCCGACCGGCTGCTGTCGGCGCGGGCCTGAGCCGTGGCGAAGCCGGTGGACACGCTCGACGAGGCCGAAGCCAGGGCCGAACTGGCGCGACTGGCCGAAGAAATCGCCGAACACGACCGGCGCTACCATCAGGACGATGCGCCGACCATCACGGACGCCGCCTACGACGCGCTGCGGGTGCGCAACGCGG
>JANMSZ010000285.1:0-2740 GCA_031389925.1 Hyphomicrobiales bacterium
CCGCGGCAAGGTGCGTCGCGCCAAGCTGTATTACCTGCGCGACCTGCGCGGCAAGAAGGCCCGTATCGCGGAAGCCACCAGCACGCACGCGCTGGAAGCAACCGCCGCGGCTGCCAAGGCAGAAGCCAGCGCGCCCAAGGCGCCTAAGGCCCCCAAGGCGGCGCCGAAGGCCGCCGCCAAGAAAAAATAAGTGTCCAACCCGTTTGGAACGTCGTGAAGGGGGCCGCATGCGGTCCCCTTTTTCGTGAGGTCAGCCCGGCGCTCGCTTTCATTGTCGAAGCCGGTGCAAGCCGCTATATAGATTGGATGGTTTCCAAAGCTCAGCGGGTCATTCTCTGCGATCATGCGCGGCTGCCGTGGCGTTTTCACGGGCGGCTGGCCGCGGTCCAGGCCGGACTCTGACGGCCCGTTAAGACGCCGTCCTTTCGAGCAAGAACCTAATCCGAGCTAAGGTAATCCGAGCCATGAAACCGCGCACGCTGTACGACAAAATCTGGTACGACCATCTGGTTGACGAACAGCCCGACGGCACCAGCCTGATCTATATCGACCGGCACTTGGTCCACGAGGTCACCTCGCCGCAAGCCTTCGAGGGCCTGCGCACCACCGGCCGCAAGGTGCACGCGCCGGACAAGACGCTGGCCGTTGTCGACCACAACGTGCCGACCTCCGACCGCAACCTGCCCAATCCCGATCCCGAGAGCACTGAGCAGATCGCCACGCTGGCGATGAACGCCAAGGACTTCGGCGTCGAATATTTCAACGAGTTCGACAGACGCCAGGGCATCGTCCACATCATCGGCCCCGAGCAGGGCTTCACACTGCCCGGCACCACCATCGTGTGCGGCGACAGCCACACCGCGACGCACGGCGCGTTCGGCGCGCTCGCCTACGGCATCGGCACCTCGGAAGTCGAGCACGTGCTGGCGACGCAGACGCTGATCCAGGCGAAGTCGCTCAACATGCGCGCGACCGTCGACGGCAAGCTGCCGGAAGGCGTCACCGCCAAGGACATCATCCTCGCCATCATCGGCGAGATCGGCACCGCCGGCGGCACCGGCTACGCGCTGGAATATGCCGGCGAAGCGATCAGCGACATCTCGATCGAAGGCCGCATGACCATCTGCAACATGTCGGTCGAAGGCGGCGCCAAGGCCGGCTTCATCGCGCCTGATCAGAAGGTCTACGACTATCTCAAGGGCCGGCCGAAGGCGCCCAAGGGCAAGACCTGGGACGACGCGATGCGTTACTGGGAAACTTTGCGCTCCGACGACGGCGCGCATTTCGACCGCGAAGTGCGGCTCGATGCATCGAAGCTGCCGCCGATCGTCACCTGGGGCACCAGCCCCGAACAGGTCGCGTCGATCACCGGCATCGTGCCGATCCCGTCGGAAATCGCCGACGACAAGAAGCGCGAAGCCGCGATCCGGTCGCTCGGCTACATGGGCCTGAACGGCGGCGAGAAAATCAGCGACCTCAAGCTCGACCGCGTCTTCATCGGCTCCTGCACCAATGGCCGCATCGAAGATCTGCGCGCGGCGGCCAAGATCGCCGAAGGCAAGACCGTCAACGCCAATGTCTATGCGATGATCGTGCCGGGCTCGGGCCTGGTGAAGGAGCAGGCGGAAGCCGAAGGCCTCGACAAGATCTTCAAGGCCGCCGGCTTCGACTGGCGCGAGCCGGGCTGCTCGATGTGCCTGGCGATGAACCCCGACAAGCTCAAGCCGGGCGAGCGTTGCGCCTCGACGTCAAACCGCAACTTCGAAGGCCGCCAGGGCTACAAGGGCCGCACCCATCTGGTGTCGCCGGCGATGGCCGCCGCCGCGGCGATCGCCGGACACTTCGTCGACGTGCGTGAGTGGAAATAGCGCTGCTAGTTCTAGCTAATAAAAAAGGCCCGCCGGTTTGGCGGGCCTTTCGATTTCATGTTGCCGCTTAGAAGAACGGGAAGAAGGGGAAAGGCGCCGGCTGGTAGTAAGGACGATAGCCGTAATAGGGCCTTGGGCCGTAAGAATAGTAGGGGTATTGCCGGTAATACGGGCCACGGTGATAGCCGCCGTGACGATGAGAATACCGGCGCCGGTGCGCACTCAGGTCCATCGTCGCGGCATGGTCCTTGGTGATACCGGCTTCAGGTTGTGGTCCCGCAGCGGTGGCAGGCAAAGCACTCGCCGCAAGCACGCCTGCGGTTACGAGTGCGAAACAGGTCTTACGCATCGCTCACCTCCAGTCATTGTCTGGCAAAGACAACGCACAAGGAGCGGAGAAAGTTTCATTACGAATTTAGGCCGGCTCATAACCGCGCCAGGCTATTCCCACCAGCAGTGCATCCGCGGCACGATCACGGTGCCGCTGACGCGATATTCCTTCACGAGCTGGGCGCGGCATTGCCGGACTGAATTAGCGTGGAGCTGTTTTTGGCGCGGATAGATCGTGATGCGCGGCCGCGACGATTGCGCCGCGAATTCCTGGGTGGTGCGGGCGCTGGCATGATGGCTCGCGACGCCGCGAAGGTTCCGCACGCTGGTCTTGTCGTTGCAGCCGAAAAATTCAGCCGCGGCCGGCGTCGCAATAACGGCGATCGCGGCGCCCATCAGCGCCGCCAGCGCAAAGCCGTTTCCAATGCGTGGCATCCCAGTCCCCATTGCCTTAATGGTTAACGGTCGCCCATTTTGCCAGTTTCGTCAACCGCTTGGTGGCGGCCTTGGCTTAGCCTAAGAGTAGTTATGACCGCCAAATC
>JANMSZ010000236.1:0-14725 GCA_031389925.1 Hyphomicrobiales bacterium
TAGACGAAGATCACGCGGCCCTTGCCGCGGTCGGCCGCGAAGGTCAGCAGCAAGCCCAGCAATGGCGCCGCAAAGTGGAGCAAACCGTAGGCCGCAATGCCGGCTTTCGCACTGCCTGTGACGGCGACAACAGTCTCGGCCGGAATGGTGGCATAGATATAGCTCAACAGCCGGCCTGAGATGTTGTGCCAGTGAAATGCCCAGGACTCCTGCGCTGCGACTGCGTAGGAAAAGATCGAACCGTCGCCGAACATCTGGAGTTCGGTGGAAAGCCCGACAACAATGAAAAGAATGGACGCGCCGACACCCGCGGCAATCACAATGCGCCGCAACGATGCCCACGCCGTGATGTCGGCGGCGGCCTGCATCACGTGCGCCGCGTCGCGACGGCAGCCGCGCCGCACAGTCCGGCAAGCACCGCAAAATAAGCGTAACGGAAATCCGTCGCGACACCGACCGCGGTGAAGGTCATCACATAAACGATCGCCGAGCCGCAGATGCCGAGCGCGAACAGACCTTCCGGCGTCTGCCGCCGCCGCCAGGCGAATCCGCACACGATCATGTCGAGCAGCAGCCATGTTCCGGCGAAGAATGCCGGCGTCTGCTTCAGCGCGTCGTGAATGGCCTTCAGCGCCATCAACCGCGGATTATCGGCAAAAATGATCTTGTCGGCGTCGTCGAGATCGCGCGTCCACATCGTCATGTTCGACGAGCCGAACAGAAATGTGGCCATGAAGTCGGTGCGATGCTCCAGATAGGCGATGGGATGGCGGAGCAAAGCGCGCGCCCAGGCTTCGGTCAGAGCAGACGTGGCAAAGATCTTGTCGCGCTTTTCGAGATGCTCCATCACGAAGCTGCACGGCTGCTGCGTCCAGTAGATGTCCCAGGCGAGCGGCTGATAGCAGCCGTCGGTGATGAGCTTGGTCTCGTCGGCAGTCCACGCGCCCGGGAACACGTTGTCTTTTGCGTAATGTGAAATGCCACCGAGGTCGAACACCATGATCGAGTGCAGCGGCTGCTGCCGCGCCGCGCCGAGCACGCCGTAATAGACGACCTGCACCAGCCCGAACAGCGCCAGCGCCGCGGGCACGTAAAGGATCACTGCGCGCTTCCATTGGAATCGCGTCGGCCAGAGAATATAGGCGGCGAGCAGCGGCGCGGCGGCCAAGGCATTGGGCCGTAGCAGCACGCCGATGGCGAGCAAAGCGAGCCCGACAATCTGCATCGCGATAAGGAGCCGCCCGCGCTCGGCGGTGGCAAACACCAAAGCAGCCGCCAACAGCCATATGATCGCGAACAGGACATCGCGCCAGATAATGCCGACAAACACGAAGGCCGGCGGCGACAACGCCAGCAGAGGCAGCAACAGCGCCAGCAGCGGTGAGCGCCGTGCCAACGTGACCGCCACCATGCCGAAGGCGAGCCAATAAAGCGCAGCCGTCAGCAGCAAGAGGCTGCCGGTGCCCGGCGCGATGGGATCGATCAAGCGCCACAGCACGATCATCACCGGCGATTGCCAGT
The DNA here is from genome assembly GCA_031389925.1 of Hyphomicrobiales bacterium. Taxonomy (GTDB): domain Bacteria; phylum Pseudomonadota; class Alphaproteobacteria; order Rhizobiales; family Xanthobacteraceae; genus Pseudolabrys. Next base: position 1,522 of record JANMSZ010000236.1, read on the forward strand.
CACCGTAGAAACCTTTCGTCATATCCGTATAGATGTAGCGCGCGTCGAAGGTCATGATGCCGGGCCAGAACACCCAGAGCGTCAGCGCAAAACCCGCGCCGCATAGCGCGGCGATCAAGAGCGCGACGTGCTTGGGCTCACGCCAGCCGGGCATAGACGTCTCCGGAATTAGCTTCGAGCGGCAGCGCATCGAGCCAGTGGAGGAGGGTACCGGCATCGAGCCACTCACCGTGCGCGAATTCTTGGCTCTCGCCTAGCACCGCATTGAAACGCGTGTAGCCGAGCGCAAGGCACCGCTCGATACAGGCGCGGGCGACGTCGCGCTGGATCGTCGTAAACTCGAAAGACAGGGCCGCAACGGGTTGCGTCAGCCCGGCCAGCGCCTCGGCCTCGAAGCCCTCGACGTCGATCTTGATGAAGGCTGGCATGCCATGCCGCGCGATCAAGACATCGATGGTCGTCATCGGCACGCGCAGGCGCTTGCCCCAATTCTGTCCTTGCCAGCCGGGCGCGTTGGCCGCGGCGGCGATGAATTCCTCCGACGTGGTCGAAACCGTCGGATTGTCGATGTTGAGGTTCAATTCGATTTCGCCGGTCAGCCGTCCAACAGCCGCCGCCTCAATCGCCACCTTTGTGTCGCGGCCGTAGAACAGCCGCAGCGTCTTGACCAAGGCCGGTTGCGGCTCGACCGCGACGACGCGCGCATCGAGCCGCCGGAAAGCGGCGATGCGGTCACCGACATGGGCGCCGATGTCGAACACCAGATCGCCCGGCCGCACGAATTGCGCGTAGAGCCGGTCCATCGCCGGCCCGTGCCGCCGATTGCCGTAGTAGATGCGCAGCGAGCGGAGAATTCCGCGGACCGTTCGGAGCGCATCCAGCATGGTGCGCTAACGCGCTGCCGGCGCGGCAGCCTCGATCGCCGGCAGACGCAGCGGCGCGAGCGCCGCCGATATTTCCTTCTCCTCCGGCAGATGGCAGATGCCGATCCGCGCGAACAGATGGCCGAGCAGCGGCGAGGCCGTCGCCACCGCGAAGGGCGCGGCGAGAATGAGCCCGGTCGTGCCGAGCAGGATGAAGCCGATATCGTTCGGCGCCTTGGTGGCCGCAATCGCCAGCACGACGAGACCGGCCAAAGTCTGCGGCCACAGCTTGGCGAAGGCCAGCCGGAACGGCACCGCGTGGCTTTGGCGCGATTGGCTGGTCCAGGTGCCGGCACGGCGGAACACGAACAGCCGCGTCATGAAGATCGTGTGTGACAGGGCGATCATAGGCGCCAGTAGCATCATGAACAGCGTCTCGACCGCGATATTGGCGGCGAAGACCAAGCCGCCGCCATAGGCGCGGCGCAGCGCTGGCGTCAGTATCACGTCGATGATGGTCGCTATCTTGGGCGCAAAGGTCATCAGCATCATGATGGCGAACAGTAGCGTGCCAGCGCCTGCCTCGATCGGCACGTATTGCGCCGTGGGCGTAGTCGACAGCGCCAGCAGCACAGCGCCGATCGCCGTCATCGCCATCCAGGCCGGCGAACCGAGATACATCTGGATCGCGAACAGCAATTGAAAGCGGCTGACCGGCTTCAGCCCCGGCATGCGCAGCAATTGCCAATATTGCATGTTGCCCTGCAGCCAGCGCAGGTCGCGGCGGCTGAATTCCATCAGCGTTGGCGGGTTCTCCTCCCAGCTCATGCCTTCGACCGGCAGCACGCGCACTTCGTAACCGGCGCGGCGCATCATCACGGCCTCGACCTGATCGTGGCTGAGCACATAGCCCGAGAGCGGTCCGTTGCCCGGCAGCACCGGCATGTGGCAATGCGCGATGAACGGCGCGAGGCGGATGATGGCGTTGTGGCCCCAATACGGACCGCAGTCGCCCTGCCACCACGTCGCGCCCAATGTGTAGGAGCGCATGCCAAGCCGCATACCAAACTGGAAGGTGCGCGCGAACACGCTGACCGACGGCATGCCGATGATCAGCGTTTGCAGAATGCCGAGCGTCGGATTGGCCTGCGCGATGCGGATCAGCCGCAGCACGGAGTCGGTCGGCATGAAGCTGTCGGCGTCTAACGTGATGGCGAATTCGTGGTCGTGACCCCAGCGTTCGCAAAAATCGCGGATGTTGCCGGACTTGAAGGCGGTGTTCTTTTCACGGCGCCGGTACGTGACCGGGATGATGCCCTGCCACTTGGCGATAAAGGCGTCGAACAGCGCCGTCTCCTCGGCGATGACGTCGGCAAAGCTGCTGTCGCTGAGAATGTAGACGTGAAACTTGTTCGCGATGCCGTTCTCGACCAGGCCCTGCATCAAAGGCTCAAGGTTACGCGTCACCGGATCCGGGCTCTCGTTGCGGATGCACATCAGGATCGCGGTCGAGGCCGTAATCGGCTCGTCGCCGCGGATGCTGGCCGCCAGCGGGTTCACGGTCACGGCCGGGTCGCGCGCCAAGCGCATGATCAGAAAGCCGATGAAGGCGTTCCAGAACCCGATCACCGACCAGGGCAGGGTGACGGCGAACAACACGAGAAACGATATCGCGCCGAAACTGTGAGGCGGCACGGCGACCGCCGCGAGCCACAGCACCGCGATCATGGTGGCGGCGACCAACGTCGCGAACAAGACGCGCCGGCGCGTGATCGCCGCCGTCGCGGCGCCAGGCACGGCAACGTCGGTCAGCGCAATCGTTTGGTCGGACACTCAGTCCCCCCTGCTTTTCTTACCCTGTTCAGGATATACCCGGTGGACGGCCAAAAAGTCCAAAGGTCGTCATAAGTGGATGAGAAAGTGCCTGTTTTGACCGCCCAAACCTTGAACGCCCAAGCGCTGTGGTACGTCGGCGCCGGACGCGCCGAAATCCGCGACGAGCTGGTCGCCGCACCCCAGCCGGGCGAGGTCCAGGTGCGGGCGCTGCATAGCGCCGTCAGCCGGGGTACCGAACGGCTTGTGCTGGCCGGCCGCGTGCCGCCGAGCGAATTCGACCGTATGCGCGCGCCGTTCATGGCCGGCACGTTCCCTTTCCCCGTTAAATATGGCTACGCCGTGGCCGGCCGAGTCGAGCAGGGGCCGGCCGACCTACAGGGCCGGCTGGTGTTCGCGCTGCATCCGCATCAGAGCGTCTTCAACGTGCCCTCCGAGGCGGTGGTGCCGATCCCGGAAGGCGTGCCGGCGGCGCGCGCCGTGCTCGCCGCCAACATGGAAACCGCGCTCAATGCCGTATGGGACGCGGCGCCCGGACCGGCCGACCGTATCGCCGTGGTCGGCGCCGGCGTGGTCGGCGCGCTGGTTGCCTATCTCTGCGGCCGGCTGCCGGGCGCCAAGGTGACCTTGGTCGACGTCGAACCGTCGCGCGCGGAATGTGCCCGCGCGCTCGGGGTTAGTTTTGCTGCGCCGGATGCTGCGCAAGGTAATTCCAGATTTGGCGATTGCGATCTCGTCGTGCACGCCAGCGGCGCGGCCGCCGGTCTGACGACCGCGTTGGGTCTGGCTGGCGAGGAGGCGACAGTCTTGGAGATGAGCTGGTACGGCGCCGATGAAGTTTCGGTGCCGCTCGGGGCTGCGTTTCACAGCCGCCGCCTCAAATTGATCTCGAGCCAGGTCGGCAAGGTGGCGCCGTCGCATCGCGCGCGCTGGAGCTATGCGCGCCGTCTTGCCGCCGCGCTCGAATTGCTGGCCGATCCGAAGCTTGACGCGCTGCTGGCGCCGGCGATCAAATTTCACGATCTTCCGGCGCGGCTTCCCGATATGCTGTCGCCGAAGAGCGGCGTGCTGTGCCAGCTTGTGACTTATCCCGAGGCTTGAGAGGTTCCCCTTGTTCGCCGTCGAAGTTCGCGACCACATCATGATCGCCCATTCGTTTCGCGGCGCCGTCTTCGGTCCGGCGCAGGCGCTGCATGGCGCGACCTTCGTCATTGACGCCGCCTTCATGGCCGACACGCTCGACGAGAACGGTATCGTCATCGATATCGGCCGCGCGCACGAAGCGCTGAAGGCGACGCTGGCGCCGCTGAATTATTCCAATCTCGACGCCGCGCCGGACTTCAAGGGCAAGAACACGACCACGGAATTTCTCACCAAGCACATTTACGATAGACTCGCCGAAGCCGCGCGTGCCGGTCATCTCGGCCGCGACGGCCGCGAACTCAAGGCCATCCGCATCACACTCTCGGAGTCACACGTCGCGCGCGCCTGGTACGAGGCGCCCTTGTGGTGAGGCGTATCGCCTTCGCGGTGCCGGGCGATCTCGCGACCCCGACCGGCGGCTATGCCTATGACCGGCGCATGATTGTGGAATTGGAGCGCCTCGGCTGGCAGATCGACGTCGTCGATCTGGGCGAAGGGTTTCCCTGGCCGAGCAATGAGACGCGCGCGAGGGCGTGGTTGCAGTTATCCGACATTCCCCCCGGCCGTACGATTGTCGTCGATGGGTTGGCCTTCGGTGTCTTGCCGGAGGCTGCGCTTCAGCTTCGTGTGGAAAATCCGCTGATCGCCTTGGTGCATCACCCGCTTGCCTTGGAGGCCGGACTTTCCATGCAGCAGGCTAATATCCTGCGCACCTGCGAGCGAGCGGCGCTCATCGCGGCGCGGCTTGTCATTGCCAACAGCGCGGAAACCGCTCGTCACCTGACGAGCGACTATGGCGTGGCCGCGGACCGCATCGTGATTGCAAGTCCCGGCACCGATCCGGCGCCGATGGCGCAAGGCAGCCGCGATGGCATCGTTCGGTTGATCTCGGTCGGCGCCATCGTGCCGCGCAAAGGCTTTGACGTGCTGATCGCAGCACTCGCGACGCTCACCGAACTGCCGTGGCATTTGACGATCGCCGGCGACCGCGGCCGCGATCCGCAAACGGCGGCGCAGTTGGATGCCGATATTAAGCATCTTAAGCTCGGCGAGCGCGTCACAGTGCTCGGCGCCGTGTCGGACGAGCGCATCGCCGAGCTCTATGCCACCGCCGACGTTTTCGCATTGGCATCGCGTTTTGAGGGCTATGGCATGGCGTTTTCCGAAGCCATTGCCCGCGGCCTGCCGGTCATCGGCACGACCGCCGGCGCCATTCCGGAGACTGTACCGGCGGGAGCAGGGTTGCTGGTGCCGCCGGATGACGTCGCCGCACTCGCGGCGGCCTTGCGCCGCGTCATTGCCAACGGCGACGAACGCTGCCGGATGGCGGCAGCCGCGCGAGCCGCGGCATCGACGCTTCCGACGTGGCAGGATTCTGCGAAACTTTTTGCCAGCGCCCTTGAGGCCGTATCATGACTGGCTTCTCCGCCGACTGGCTGACCTTACGCGAACCATACGACATCCGCGCGCGCAATCCGGACGTGCTCGACGCAGTCGTTGCTTCGCTTGCCGGCAACACATCGGTCCGTATCGTCGACCTCGCTTGCGGCACCGGCTCGACCTTGCGCGCGCTGGCGCCGCGATTTCCGCGCGGGCAGAACTGGCGGCTCGCCGACAACGACCTAAGTCTGCTGGCGCGCGCCTCCGGCATGGCGCGGCCTGCGGGCGTGACGGTCACAACGGTGCCGATCGACCTCAACCGCGATCTCGAAGCCGCGCTCGATGGTCCGATCGATCTGGTGACCACCTCGGCGCTGCTCGATCTGGTGTCGGAGGCGTGGCTGGAGCGGCTGGTGGTTGAGACTTTGGCGCGGTCGATCCCGTTCTATGCCGCGCTCAGTTACGACGGCCGTATCGAGATCGGTCCCCCACACAAATTAGATGCGGCCATCGTCACCGCGGTCAACAAGCACCAGCGCAACAACAAAGGTTTCGGTCCGGCTCTCGGGCCGGAAGCGGCCAGCGCCACCATCGCCCAATTCGAGAAGCTCGGCTGCAAGGTCGTTCACGGCGAAGCCGATTGGGTCGCCGGACCGGGCGACCGCGAATTCCAGAGCGAGATTTTTTCCGGCTGGGCCAGCGCGGCACGCGACACCGGCGACATGACGCTGGGCGACATCGTGGAGTGGCTGACGTTCCGCCGCGATCAGATTGTTGCCGGGCATTCGTCAATTCGTGTCGGTCATGTCGATGTTTTCGCACTTCCCGCCGGCACGCGCTGAGCCGACAGGTCGCAATCGAACAAGACTTCGTCGTCGAGCCTGAACGAACGCATCGGCGCGCGTATCGCCTGATCGGCGCGTTCGACCGGCGGTAGGATGATGCCAGCCCGTCCGCTGCCGAGAATGACGGGCGCGACCGTCACATGCAGACGATCCAGACAGCCGGCCGCGAGAAAGCACGACACCGTGTCGGCACCGCCTTCAATCAGAACACGCCGCAATCCGCGTTCGGCCAGCGCTGCGAGAATGTCGAGCGGCGCAATGCGCCCGCCAATCGCAGGCAAGGCGACAATTTCGATATCAGAGGGCAGGGCGCAGCGCGTTCCTTCCGCGGTCACCAGCAGACGGCGAACGCCATCGTTCGCGAACACCTTGGCATTTATCCCAAGCCGCCCCTTGGGGTCGAGCACGACGCGAGCCGGATGCGGGCCCTCGCAGCGGCGGACGGTGAGCTGCGGATTGTCGGCGACCGCGGTACCGACGCCGACCACCACGGCATCGACCAAGGCGCGCAGCCGGTGCAGGTGTTCGAGCCCGGCTGGCCCGTTGATATAATGCGAATGGCCGCTCTCGGTCGCGATGCGGCCGTCCAGCGACTGGCCGATCTGGCCGACAACGACCAGATCGTCCACGGTGCCGCTGCGAAGCGGCCCGAACAGCTCGGCCCACGACCCTGTCAAAGGTTGGGCGGAATCGCGAAATGAGCGCACGAACTGCGGCCAATCATTGGCTTCGGCTGCAACCATTTCGCTCGGTTGTGTGTTGGTGGGTGTCGGCGGCACAAGCTTGCCTTCGTAAGAACGATGTCTTTTTCAATAGGCTGGCACAAAACAATCCCCAGAGCGACCGGAATGGTCAGGGGGCTCGCGGTGTTCTACAATTGAAGCCTATGGCAGAAGCGCCATCGGCAGTCTTGCTGGGAAGTTGCTTAATGAGTGCGGTCGGGAAAGTTTCCGCTCTGTTCGGATCCAAAGGGCAGACCGGCGTCAATCGTGGCGTCGCTGAATTTCATGCGCGCCGGCCGGTGTTGGTCGCGGGCCAGGGCGAAACGTTGCTGGCGTTGCCGGTCGAAGGGATCGATTCGCAACGGCTCGCCGAATTCATCGCGCTCTGCGCGCCGGCATTGCCGCGGCTTGTGGTCACCGCGCGGCGCGCGCACGCGCTCCGTCTCGACGCAACGTCGCCGATGGCGTTGCCGCTTGCGGCGGATGTCGGCGTTTCGGCGATCCTGGCGCTGGTCGCCGATGCCGAAATCGATCGCGCGGTTGAAGCCACGCCCGCCGGCGCAACGGCTGCGGCCGCCATCGAACTGGTGAAACTGTCGCAAGGCCTGCCCGCGGTGCTGGTGGCCGATGCCCCGTCGTCGCTTGCGGCGGAGCACGGCATCGTCACCGTCGATGCCAAGGCTGTCGCGCATTTCGGCAAAGAGGCGATCCGCACGCTGACTATCGCCAGCAAAGCCTACGTGCCGCTCGATTCCGGTCGCCGTGCACGCTTTGTCGTATTCCGCGATACCATGGGCGGCAGCCAGACCGCGATCATCGTCGGGAAGCCGGATTTTTCCAGACCGGTGCTGGTGCGCCTGCACTCGGCGTGTCTCACCGGCGACGTGTTCGGCTCGCGGCGCTGCGACTGCGGCGACCAGCTCAACCTGGCGATCAAGCGCATCGAGGAGGTCGGCGGCGGCATCGTGCTTTATCTGGCACAGGAAGGCCGCGGCCTCGGCCTCGCCAACAAGATGCGCACCTATCAAATGCAGGACGATGGCCTCGACACCGTCGACGCCAACACGACGCTCGGTTTCGACGACGACGAGCGTGACTACGGCGTCGCCGCTCGCATGCTGCAGATGCTCGACTGCAACCGCGTCGTGCTGCTGACCAACAACCCGCACAAGCTCGACGGTCTGGCGCAGGCCGGCATCGAGATCACCGGTCGCATGCCCATCGAAGCGCCGGTCAATCCCGACAACCGCCGCTATCTGACGGCGAAGGCGGCGCGGGCCGGTCATCGGCTCGATCAACTGGTGACGTCGCTGGCGGATTCGTCCGACGCCGATGTGGCGCCGCTGGCGCCGTGACCATGGCAAACGCCGGTTCGGCTCGACTGATCGGCGAGCTCACCTTCCAGGAAGTTTCACAGCGTCTCAGCGGAACGTCGATCCTGTGTCTGCCGATCGGCTCGATCGAGCAGCACGGCCCGCATCTGCCGCTTAACACCGACGTGGTGCTGGCCGAAGGCGTCACGCGTCTCATTATTGCCCGCTGGGGCGAGGCACTCGATTTGTGGCAACTGCCGACCATCTCGATCAGCCTGGCGCGCGAGCACGAATGGGCCCCGGGCACGATGTCGCTGTCGATCCAGGGTATAACCGCCTATATGCGCGACCTCGGCCGCGCAATCGCGCGGTCGCTACCGGCGCGCAACCTGATGATCGTCAACGGCCACGGCGGCAATCGTGGCATCCTCGAAGTGCTGGCGCAGGAGATGCGGTCCGATTTCGGCCTCAACATCTGCATCTTGCACCCGGCGGCTTTGGCCGACACGAATGCGGATGGGGCCGCGCCCGAAATCCATGGCGGCAAGAACGAAACCTCGATGATGCTGGCGATTGCGCCGCATCTGGTGCGCCGCGACCGGATAGCCGCGCTGACAAATCCGCCGGACGGCGACGCAGTCCGCAACACCATCCTGCAACGCGGTGTCACCTGGCCCTGGTCCACCGACGACGAGCGCATCGCCGACACCGGCGTCATCGGCGATCCGAGCGCCGCGTCGGCGGAGTTCGGCCAGGGCATCATCGATCGCGTCGTCGAGACCGCCGGCGCGGTTCTCAAGCAGCTTCTCGACAACCAGCGCCGCTAGCTACGGCGTCTTCGTCAGGGCGATGATGAAATCGAGGAATACGCGCACCTTGCGCGGCAGATGCCGCTTGGCAAGGTACAGCACCGAGATCGGCGCGCCTTCAAGCGCATAGTCGTTGAGGATTTGGACCAGCGCGCCGCTTTCGAGATCCTTGCGCACCAGCCAGTAAGTGCCCTGGATAATGCCGACGCCGTTGACGGCGGCTTCGCGATAGGCGTCGCCGCTGTTGATGATGGTGTTGCCCGAGACGCGGACCGTGGTCTTCTCGCCTTTCTTGTTGGCGAAGTCCCACTCGGGCCCGAAGCGCCCGATGATGCAGTTGTGGTCCTTGAGGTCGTCCGGCGTCTTCGGCGTGCCGTTCATCTTCAGATATTGGGGAGAGGCCGCGGTGATCTGCGAGCCGCGGGTGAGCAGGCGCGTGGTCAGCCGCGAATCCAGAATCTGCCCGGTCCGCACCGCGACGTCGTAGCCTTCGGCGACGAGATCGACCGGCCCGTCGCTGAAGCTCAACTCGACCGAAATGTTGGGATATTGTTCGTAGAATGCCGGCAGCGCCGGGACCAAAGTCACGCGGCCGAACGAAAACGGTACCACGGCGCGGATGCGGCCTTCGGCGGCGACGTTGCGGCTCTTCACCAGCGTTTCGGCGTCTTCCAGGTCGTCGAGAATCTGCACGCAACGTTCGTAGAAATCCTGGCCGTAGTCGGTCGTGTTCACCTGCCGCGTGGTGCGGTTGAACAATTGCGTGCCGAGTTCATCCTCCAGCCGGGCGATGGCCTTGGTCACGGCCGACACCGACATGCCCATCTTGCGCGCGGCTGCGGTGAAGCCGCCGCTTTCGACGACACGCACCAGCACGTTGATGGCCATAAATTTGTTCATGCATTCTCGGCGTTTATCGAAACGATATATTTCCTATTTCGGACATTTTCAACATGGTTCTAGGTCCGTATCTTTTATGGTTTACGGCGACGCAACGGAGTTGCGCGAATGAACACGCAAGCGGTCTGTATGGAAGCGCCAGCCTTTGATCCTTCGGTATTTCGCGCCGCCATGGGCACCTTCGCGACCGGCGTTGCTGTGGTAATGGCGAACCACAACGAGCGCTTGCACGGCATGACCGTGAACTCGCTGACGTCGGTGTCGCTCGACCCGCCATTGCTCTTGGTCTGTCCGCGGCGCGGCAGCACCACGGGCCTTGCGATGAAGTCGAGTGGGTCGTTCGTGGTGAATATCCTGGACGAGCAGCAGCGCGATATCGCCACCCGATTCGTCGGCGATATCGCCAACCGCTTCGACGGGCTCGATCTCGGCCAGTCGCCGCGCGGATTTGCGGTGCTGGCCAACGCGCTCGCCCATTTCGATTGCCTGGTGCGCAACGTCTACGAGGGAGGCGACCACGATATCGTCGTCGGCGAAGTCGTATCGTGCACGCAACGCGCGGGCAGCCCGCTGCTGTTCTATCGCGGGCGGTTCGGCACTGCCGATATGGCCTGAACGGCACTGACTTCTCAGCGGGGGAGAAAGTGCCTATACAGCCTCTTTCCGGGACATTCCCGGCAGGAGAAGAAGCAGTAATGACCGACGCGCCGCGTAGCTATCCCGATTTGCACGAACATCTCGCGGAACTCGACAAGCGCGGGCTGCTGCGCACCATCGATACGCCGATCGACAAAGATTCTGAAATGCACCCGCTGGTGCGCTGGCAGTTCGTCGGCGGCGTCGCCGAGGCCGAGCGCAAGGCGTTCTTGTTCACCAACATCACCGACGGCCTCGGCCGCAAATACAAGATCCCGGTCGTGGTCGGGGCGATTGCCGCCAATCCGGCGATCTACAGCGTCGGCATGCGCGCCGAGTTGTCAGACATCCAGGCCAAATGGGATCACGCCATTGCCAATCCGGTTGAGCCGCGGTTGGTCAATGACGCGGTGTGCCACGAGGTCGTGATTGAGGGCGACGCGCTCAAAGCTGAGGGCAACGGCCTCGACATGTTGCCGATCCCGATTTCGACGCCGGGCTTCGACAGCGCGCCGACTTTAACCGCGACCAACGTCATCACCCGCGATCCCGATACCGGCATCCAGAACATGGGCACATATCGTGCTGCCCTTAAGGCTCCGGATCGTCTGGTGGTGCGCATGGCGACGCGCGTCGGCGGCGCCGGTGGCTATCAGCACTATCTCAAGTACCAGAAACGCGGTGAACCGATGCCCTGCGCCATCGTGCTGGGCTGCCCGCCTTATGTTGCCTTCATGGGCCCGCAGAAGCTGCCGATTGGCGTCGATGAGCTGACGGTCGCGGGCGGCCTGGCCGGCGGTCCGATCAACATCGTGCGCGGCCGCACCGTCGATCTCTTGATCCCGGCGGAATCCGAGGTCGTCATCGAGGGCCTGATCGACACCGAATATCTTGAGCCGGAAGCGCCGTTCGGCGAATCCCACGGTCACGTCGCGCTCGAAGAATTCAACATGCCGATGCGGGTCACCGCGATCACGCATCGCAAGAAGCCGGTCATTCCGTCCTACATCAGCCAGGTGGCGCCGAGCGAATCCAGCGTCATCAAGCGCGTCGCCTACGAGCCGCTGTTCACCGCGCACTTACGCAACACGCTCGGCATCCGCGGCGTCAAGAAAGTGTCGCTGCACGAACCGCTGACCGGATTGCTGCGCGTTACCGTCATCACGTTGGAGAAGGGCACACCGCGCACCGAAATCTGGCGCGCGCTGCAGGGCGCCGCGTTCTTCAAAGGCGATTGCGGCAAGATCTGCATTGCCGTCAACGAGGATATCGACGTCGACAATGCCGACTCGTTGCTGTGGGCGATGGCCTATCGGATGAATCCTGTCGAGGACGTGCAGTTAATCCCGCATCGCGGCCAGGGTCACGGGCCCAAGCGCGAGCACGATAACGAGGAAGACTCGACGATGCTGATGGACGCCACCATGAAAGGCGACATGCCGCCGCTGGCGCTGCCGAAGCAGGAATACATGGAGCGCGCCAAGAAGATTTGGCAGGACCTCAACCTTGGGCCGCTGCGCCCGCAATCGCCGTGGTTCGGCTATTCGCTCGGCGACTGGCTGCCGCAATGGGACGAGGCGGCCAAGCGCGCCGCGCAAGGAAAATATCTCGACAACGGCAAGATTAGCGCGAAGCAGGTGCGCAAGGGCCTCAAGCCGGAAACCAAATTCCGGCCCGACGAAGACACGGGCAAGGGCGGTAACGGCAAGGCTTAGGTCGGGTTACTTCGTCGCATACTGCGCCGCCGCGTCGAGCAGGCGCGGGCAGGGCGCGTTTGCATCGCCGTAAAGCGCCAGCACGCCACACACATTATTCGCCAGCGCGCCATCGCTGCGCGGTCGGCCGGCGAGTGCTTGCCACCATCGCCACAGCATCGCTTGTTCGATCCTCTCCGACTCCAATTCGGCGCGTTTCGTTTGCAGACGTAGCGTTGCATTCGCCGCCTGTAATGGATTGTCGACATCCGTGCTCGGCGACTTCAGCGCTTGCCGCGCGTGACGCAGCGAACGCACGACCTCTTTGTGCCAAACGGCTACCACGGCCTGCGCGTCGGCAACGTCCTGCCGCTCCAGCCGCACGCCCTCAACGGCGCCGATGTAAGCCGCGAACAGCAGCAGATTGACGTCGAGGTTCAGCCGCTCCTGCAGGCCGAGGCATTCCTCGGCCACGCCATCGCCGGCATAGACAGCGAGTGAGAACGCCCAGAACGGCGTCTCCAGGTCGGCCGCGTTTTCAGCCATGCCCAATATTTCCTCGCCGTGATCTTCTTGAATGCCGGGATTTACGCAAGCCCTGGCCCCTAAATAGGCAGCCCTGCGCCAAAACTAGGCGTCAGGCGGCTTTGAAACGGGCCCCCGACGTGACACTCTATTGCTGCAGAGCAATATATAGTGCGAACCGTGCGAACCGCTCTGCGGGAGTTCGTTTTTCGTGCCGATCATCGCCGCGCTGCATCACCTCACGTCCTACAAATACGATCGCCCGGTCACCCTCGGTCCCCAGATCGTCCGGCTGCGGCCGGCGCCGCACAGCCGCAGCCAGATACTGAGCTATTCGCTGAAGGTGAAGCCGGAAAAGCATTTCATCAACTGGCAGCAGGACCCGCTCGGCAATTGGCTGGCGCGCTTCGTCTTCCCCGAGCCGACCACCGAATTCCGCGTGGAGGTCGATCTCACCGTCAACATGGCGGTGTTCAATCCCTTCGACTTTTTCGTCGAGCCTTATGCCGAAGAATTTCCGTTCGCTTACCCCGACGATCTG
>JANMSZ010000314.1:0-2175 GCA_031389925.1 Hyphomicrobiales bacterium
CAAGGGACCGAAGCGGGTCGGGCCGTTCGCGGTGCCGAAGGCGATGTCGTCGACCGCGTCGGCGACGCTCGCCACCTGTTCAAGATCAAGGGCGTCAACTATTCGATCTCGTCGGCCTGCGCCACCTCGAACCATTGCATCGGCAACGGCGCCGAACTTATCCAATGGGGCAAGCAGGACATGGTGTTCGCCGGCGGTTCCGAGGAACTGCACTGGACGCTGTCGAACATGTTCGACGCCATGGGCGCGATGTCGACGAAATATAACGACACGCCGGCGACGGCCTCGCGCGCCTACGACAAGGACCGCGACGGCTTCGTCATCGCCGGCGGCGCCGGCGTACTGGTGCTGGAAGAGCTCGAACACGCCAAGGCACGCGGTGCGAAAATCTATGCCGAGATCGCCGGTTATGGCGCGACCTCGGACGGCCACGACATGGTGGCGCCCTCGGGCGAGGGCGCGATGCGCTGCATGAAGATGGCGCTCGAAACCGTGAAAGTGCAGATCGACTACATCAATCCGCACGCCACCGCGACGCCGGTCGGCGATGCGGCCGAGATCGACGCCATCCGCCAGGTGTTCGGCGACAAGTGCCCGCCGATTTCGGCGACCAAGTCGCTCACCGGCCACTCGCTCGGCGCCGCCGGCGCGCAGGAGGCGATCTACTCGATGCTGATGATGAACAACGGTTTCATGTGCGAGAGCGCGCATATCCAAAATATCGATCCCGCTTTCGCCGACATGCCTATTTTGCGCGAGCGCAAGGACAACGTGAAGCTCGGCGCCGTGCTGTCGAATTCGTTCGGCTTCGGCGGCACCAATGCTTCGATCGTGCTCAAGCACGTCGACGCCTGATTTTATTTTCACGAGACAATTTGGAAGCTGACGCATGCCGGGATTGATGGACGGAAAACGCGGCCTGATCATGGGGGTCGCCAACGACCAATCCATCGCCTGGGGCATCGCCAAGACGCTGAGCGATCACGGCGCCAAGCTCGCCTTCACCTATCAGGGCGACGCGCTGATGAAGCGCGTGAAGCCGCTCGCCGAATCCGTCGGCTCGACGATCCTGATGCCGTGCGACGTCGAAGATGTTTCTTCGGTCGACGCGGTGTTCGACGAGATCAAGAAGCAATGGGGCACGATGGATTTCCTCTTGCACGCCGTCGCGTTTTCCGACAAGACCGAACTCAAGGGCCGCTACGCGGATTCGACGCGCGAGAACTTCATCCGCACCATGGTGATCTCCTGCTACGCCTTCACCGAGGCCGCCAAACGTGCCGCGGCGCTGATGCCGAACGGCGGCTCGATGATCACGCTGACCTATAATGGCGGCCTGCGCGCCATGCCGAATTACAACGTGATGGGCGTTGCTAAGGCGGGGCTGGAAGCCTCGGTGCGCTATCTGGCGGTCGATCTCGGGGCGCAGAAAATTCGTGTCAATGCGATCTCGGCCGGTCCCATTCGCACGCTGGCCGGCGCCGGCATCACCGATGCGCGCTATATGTTTGCGTTCCAGCAGAAATATTCGCCGCTCGGCCGCGGCGTCACGCTCGAGGAACTCGGCGGCGCGGGCTTGTATCTGTGCTCGGACCTGTCGACCGGCGTGACCGGTGAAATCCACTTTGTCGATTCAGGTTACAACGTCATCGCCATGCCGCAGCCGGATGCGCTCAAAGCCGCGGGCGGTAGTGTCGATAACGGCGGCGAGTAGCAAGCCGGCCGCGTTGGCCGATCTTACCAAAAGTCTCCTCTAGACAAGAATTGTTCGCGCGCCGAAAGTCCCAATGAGAGGGCAGGCGAGGCGAACGTGGTGAACGTCGGTATTGTGTTGCGACGTCATATTATGACGGTCGTATCTTGCGCCCTGTTCTGCGGCAACCTCCCTGCGCACGCGCAATCCAACATCTGGGATACGACGATATCGAACACGAACTGGTACGTGCCGACGTCGTATCTTTTGGGTTACGTATCGCCCAGCGTCAGTCTCACCAATCCAATTCCGATCGGCGATCAGACGCTCTGGGCTCTTGGCGCATCGACGAACGGCGCCTTTACCGGCACCAGCGTCGCGAAACTGGCGATCGGGCCGGCGCTTGTCACATCCCCATCCACGATCCAGGGATTTGTCACGACGTCCGGGCAGATCACGATGGTGTTCACGCCGACCGGAGG
>JANMSZ010000317.1:0-2256 GCA_031389925.1 Hyphomicrobiales bacterium
AGGAACACCAGCAGCAGCGCCGAAATGCCGACCAGTTCCGCCATCGTCAGACCGCGCTCTGGATGGCTTGCTCCACAGCCTCTTCGGCCGTTTTCGGTTTCGGCTTTTGGTAACGCGGCACGTTTCCGCGCAGCACGTGGATCAACTCGTCGACGAAGGCGATCAGCAGAATCAAAAGACCGCCGCTGAAACCAAGCTGCGGAATCCAGAGCGGCACCGCCAGCACGCCCTGCGCCATGTCGTTGAAGCGCCAGGAATAGAACGTGAGTTGCACAGCGTAATAGGAAAAGAACGCGACGAAGAAGCCGCCGATCAGCAGCGAGGCGATTTCGATGACATGGCGGGTGCGGCCTTCGAGCCTGTCGATCAGGAGACCGACGCGGATCATCTCGCCGTGGCGGAACGTATGTGCGAGGCCGAGGAACGAGGTCGCGACCATGCACCAGGACACCAGATCGTCGCCGGCGGGGATGTTAAGCCCGATCGGGCGCCCGGCCGACAGCAGCATCATGAGAACGAAGATCGCGATCAAAAAAGCGCCCGCCAGATAGCCTGCGAACAGATATAGCCGATCGAGAAAAATGCGCATCATGCTTCCCACGGGATCACCTTGATGGATGTCTCAAGCGAAGTTTGCAGTCGTCTCGTCGGTATAAACGCTGAGCCGCGCGGCGTGCTGGCTCAATTTTCGGCACCGGCTCGGAAAGTTTGGGCATTTTACAAACTCGCCGCTGCGCGCGCGGCTTGGTCGTAATGGCCGGACAGCGCACGCATCAGTCCGGCAATCTCCGATAGTCTTTGCTCGTCGAGCCCCGCGCTTTTCACCGACTTGACCAGCAAGGCCTCGCGGATCTTACGGTAGCGCTGCACGACCTCGTCGCCCTTGGGCGTCAGCGTGACGGTTTTTTCGCTGCCGCGCCGGCCTGACGTCAGCAGCTTGTGGGCGTCGAGCTTTTTCAGCGAATAGGTGACAAGATGCGTGTCCTCGATGTTGAGGACGAGGCAGATGTCGGCGACCCGTTTGGCGCGCGCGCGATGGGCAATGGTATGCAGCACCAGCACGTCGAGCGGCGACAAGTCCGGCACACCAGCCGCCGCCATGCAACGCACCATCCAGCGCTCAAAGGCATGATCGAGCAGGATCATGCCGAATTCGAGTTCGGACAAGGCCGGCATCGCTCCCGACGCCAGATGCGCCGACGAAACGATCGGTCCGAGCGCACTATCCAAGCGCGGCTTGCCAGCCATCTCAGCCCCTCGCTGATCCCCTTTTCCGAAGCGTAGCTGCCGTTGATAAATTGTCAACGATTTATTGACGATTTTTTTTAGCTCTGATTTAGTGGCCCGATTGACGGAGGAATGACGATGGCGGCGGCAAAGCACCGGGCTCGGCGACGAACTCAGGCGCGTTCTTGGGATTTCTGGATCGACCGCGGCGGCACTTTCACGGACGTGGTGGGACGGCGGCCGGACGGCACGCTCACCGCGCACAAGCTGCTGTCGGAAAATCCGGAAGCCTATGCCGACGCCGCGGTGCAAGGCATCCGCGACCTGCTCGGCCTCAAGAGCGGCGAGCCGATCCCCGCTGGCCGCGTCGGCGCGGTGAAGATGGGCACCACGGTCGCGACCAATGCGCTGCTCGAGCGCAAGGGCGACCGCACGCTGCTGCTGATCACCAAAGGTTTCCGCGACGCGCTCAAGATCGGCTACCAGGCGCGGCCGAAGATTTTCGCGCTCGAAATCATCAAGCCGGATCTGGTCTATGAGCGCGTCGCCGAAGTCGACGAGCGCGTGCGCGCCGACGGCACGGTCGAGCGCGCGCCCGATCTCGACGCCGTAGGCGCCGATCTTGAAGCCGCTAAAGCCGACGGCATCGACGCCGTCGCCATCGTGTTCATGCATGCCTATCGTTTTCCTGAACATGAGCAGCGCGTGGCGAAACTGGCGCGCGAGATGGGCTTCGGCCAGGTCTCGGTCAGCCACGAAGTGTCGCCGCTGATCAAGCTGGTCGGCCGCGGCGATACCACGGTGGTGGACGCTTATCTGTCACCGATCCTGCGGCGCTACGTGGCGAAGGTCGATACCGCGCTCGACGCGAAGAGTTCGCAGGCGCGGCTGATGTTCATGATGTCGTCTGGCGGGCTGACCGCCGCCGAACTGTTTCAGGGCAAGGACGCGATTTTGTCCGGCCCCGCCGGCGGCGTGGTCGGCATGGCGGAAACCGGACGGCAGGCCGGCTTCGACCGCTTGATCGGC
>JANMSZ010000355.1:0-10353 GCA_031389925.1 Hyphomicrobiales bacterium
ACGAGGGTGCGCGGAACGCCAAGGGTCCAGAGGACCCACGGGCCTCGACGCCTCGCGACATCGAGGCTTGTCGAAGCGGTAGTTGCCGCAAGTCCACCAAACCAATGGCGTCCCGCGCGCGGTGTTTGAGGTTTGCTCCGCAACGCCCCCGGTGGACTTACCTTTCAGGCGCCTTTTGATTCAGCAAGACGCCTATCCACCGCTAATGAGCCCTGGCAGCACCGGCAGTATCTGACCGTGCCGGCCACCGCCGTCAGGCGGGCCCCGTGATGCGCGGCTGGCGCACCGGGACGAAGCGGCTTGGACCGCCGGTGGGGAAAATCGCGTCGCATCTCCAACGCCCCCGCCCGGCCACCGCATCCCGCCTCAGCATCTGGAGTGCTGATCAAACGCCCCTCGGTAGAACGAGGCGGGATGACTAGACTATAAGCCTAGGTGTAGATACAGGTCAATAGGAATTTTAGTTGAAAGATGAAATTGTCAGGGCCGGGCTGGGTCTCCCGCTTTCCGCCTTCGCACTCCGCGCTTCGGCGGACTCCAGCGCGCCGAAGCTCGCAAAGCGAGCGTAGGCGGGTCGCGGGGACGAATGGATCAGGTGATGATCCCCACAATCGCCCCCATGAGGCACGTCGTCAGCGTGCCGGAGACGATCGACTTGCCGCCGAGCGAGAGAATGTCGGCGCGGCGCTCCGGCGCCATCACGGTCAGGCCGGCGATCATGATGCCGAGCGAGCCGAAATTGGCAAAGCCGCACATCGCATAGAGCATGATCAGCCGCGAGCGGTCGTCGAGCGCGCCCGCCGGCAGCTTGGCGAGTTCGAGATAGGCGACGAACTCGTTGAGCACGGTCTTGATGCCCATCAGCGAGCCCGCGGTGAAGGCCTGGTCCCACGGCACGCCCATCAGCCAGCACACCGGCGCCATGACGAGGCCGAGCAGGCGTTGCAGCGTGATGGCTGAGCCGTAGATGTCGGGCAGCAGGCTCAGCATCGCGTTGGTGAGATGCACCAGCGCGAGCAGCACGATCATCATGGCGATGATGTTGAGCAGCAGTTCGAGGCCGGCCGCGGTGCCCTTGCAGATCGCGTCCATGGTGGAGTCGGCGACGCGGCCGAGTTCGATCTTGGCAACATCGGTGTGCTCGTCTGTCGCGATCGGCACCATCAACTGACTGATCAAGAGCGCCGCCGGCGCGCTCAGCACCGACGCGACCAGAATGTGGCCGGCGACATCGGGGATCACGTTGCGCAGGATGGTGGCGTAAAGCACGAAGACCGTGCCGGCGATGCCCGCCATGCCGCCGGTCATCACCATGAACAATTCGCCGCGCGACAGTTTGGCGAGATAAGGCCGGATGAACAGCGGCGCCTCGACCATGCCGAGAAAAATATTGGCGCCGGTGGATAGGCCGACCGCGCCGCTGACGCCGAGCGTGCGTTCCAGCACCCAGGAAAAGCCGCGCACGACGGGCGGCAGGATGCGCCAATAGAACAGCAGCGTGGTCAGCACGCTCATCACCAGCACGATCGGCAACGCCTGGAAGGCGAGCGAGAACTCGGCGCCGGGGATTTTCAGGTCAAAAGGAAGAGTGCCGCCGCCGATAAAGCCGAACACGACAGAGGTGCCGGCCTTGGTCGCTTCACCAATGGCGTCGGCGCCGCGGCCGATGATGGCGAAGACGGTTTTGACGCCGGGGACCTTGAGCAGCAGCAAAGCGGTGACGAGCGTCACCAGCAAAGCAATGGCGGCACTTTTCCAGGACACCGCCCGGCGGTTTTCGCCGATCGCCCAAGCAAAACCGAGAAGCGCCAGCACGCCCAGCGCCGATTGCAGATGCTGCATTGAAAGACCCCAACCCCCGACGGCGCCTTATAGCATGCCGGGCGTTGGGAGCGCGCCGGCCACTCTTTGCGCCGGCAGCGTGTCCTCAGCCGCGCGCGACGAACGGCATGGTGTTGGCCATCACCGTCATGAACAACACGTTGGTGTCGAGCGGCAGGCCCGCCATGTAGACCACGGCGTTGCCGACGTGGTCGGCATCCATGCGCGGTTCGATCTTCTTGGTGAGGTCGGCCTGCAGTACGCCGTCGCCTGCGACCATGCGGTCGGTCAGCGGCGTCGCGGCGTTGCCGATGTCGATCTGGCCGCAGCAGATGTTGTAGGCGCGCGTGTCCAGCGACGTGGACTTGGTCAGGCCGGTGATGGCGTGTTTGGTCGCGGTGTAGGCAACCGAGAACGGCCGCGGCGTGTGCGCCGAGATCGAGCCGTTATTGATGATGCGACCGCCGCGCGGGTTCTGGTCCTTCATGATCTTGATGGCTTCCTGCGTGCACAGGAATATGCCGGTGAAATTGGTGGCGACCACGTTCTGCCAGGTCTCGAACGGCAGATCCTCGAGCGGCACCGGCGGCGCGCCGATGCCGGCATTGTTGAACAAGACATCGAGCCGGCCAAAGGTGGATTTCACCGTGGCGAACAGCGCGACGATCGACTCGCGCTTCGAGACGTCGGTGGGGACGGCCAGCGCCTGCGCGCCGATAGCGTTGATCTCGCCCGCGACCTTGTCGAGCATCTCCTTGCGGCGGCCGGCCAGCACCAGGCTGTAGCCGGCTTTCGCCAGCGCGATCGCCACGGCGCGGCCGACACCGGTCCCGGCGCCCGTCACCAGCGCGATTTTTGCGGATGTGCTCATTGGATTTCTTCCCCTTGGTGCTTTTGTTGCGCGTGTTGGAAAAGGCCATATCACAAAAGTGCGCGGGAGCCATCCGCATGGTTGTCCTGCCCGATCTGCGGTTGCGGGGCGTGGCGCCGTGGCGTAGTCCGGCGCGATCATGAGCCCAGGAGAGGGAATGCCCCCCGTTTCGCATGGCGTCGTGGCGGCCGTCAGCCTCAGCCCCCAGCATCGTTTCAGCAAGCCGACGCAGCTCGGCATTCGGCTGCTGGCGGGATTGGGCGTGGAAGGCGACGCCCATCTTGGCGTCACCGTCCAGCATCGCTCGCGCGTCGCCAAAGATCCCACGCAGCCCAACCTGCGTCAGGTCCATCTCATCCACGAGGAGCTGTTCGACGAGTTGAAAGCCGCTGGCTTTGAGGTGACGCCTGGATCGATCGGCGAGAACATCACAACGCGCGACATCGACCTGCTCGGCTTGCCGCGCGGCTTCATCTCGGTCCGGCTGCGGTCGTCGAAGTGACGGGCTTGCGCAATCCGTGCCGGCAGTTGAACGACTACCGGCCCGGCTTGATGGCGGCAGTGCTCGGCCGCGACGCGCACGGCAATCTCATTCGCAAAGCCGGCGTCATGGGCATCGTATTGGCCGGCGGCGAGGTCGGCCCGGGCGACAAAATCCGGGTCGAAATGCCGGCCGAGCCGCACCAGCGTCTATTGGAAGTCTAGCCGTCAGCCCGCCAGCGCTTGCGGCACGTCGATCGGGCGGATCGGCTCGTTGGCAAGCAGCCGCGCGGTGACCTCGGCGGCGGGCATGGCCTTGCCGAAGCGATAGCCCTGCATGTAGTGCACGCCGGCGGCACGCAGGAACAGTTGCTGGTCGGCGGTTTCGACGCCCTCGGCGGTCACCTTCATGCCGAGGCCGCGGCCGAGGCTGACGACGGCGTGCACGATGGCCGCGGCGTCGGAGGCCTTCTCGATCGACATCACGAAGCTGCGGTCGATCTTGAGCTTGTCGAACGGGAAGCGGCGCAGATACAGCAGACTCGAATAGCCGGTGCCGAAATCGTCGAGCGCCAGCCGCACGCCCAGCGCCTTGAGCCGCAGCATGCCGGCTTCCGCGGTGTCGACGTTGCCGAGCAGCACGGTCTCGGTCAGTTCGAGCTCGAGCCGTTCCGGATCGAACTTGGTCTCGGCCAAGGTGCGCTCGACGATGTCGGCGAAATCGGTGCGGCGGAATTGCAGCGGCGAGACGTTGACGGCGACCGTCAGTCCCGGCCAGGCCATGCCGTCCAGGCAGGCGCGGCGCAGCACCCAGGCACCGAGCTCGATAATCAGGCCCGAATGCTCGGCGACGGCGATGAATTCGCCGGGCGAAATTTCGCCGCGCGTCGGGTGGGTCCAGCGGCACAAAGCTTCGACGCCGACCATCTGCTCGCCGCTCTTGTTGACGATCGGCTGGTACAGCACCTTGAGCTTGTCGTTCTCGATCGCCTCGCGCAGGTCGGCTTCGAGCAATTTGCGGTTCGACAAATCGGCATCCATCGCCGCGTCGTAGATACAGCCGCGGTTGCGGCCTTCGTTCTTGGCGCGATAGAGCGCCATGTCGGCATAGCGCATGATGTCGGCCGAGCCGGCGCAATTGCGGCCGATCACGGCGATGCCGATCGAGGCGCCGATCACGATGTTCTGGCCGCCGATCGAGTAGGGCGAGCAGATCGCGGCGATTATGCGTTGGGCCAGCGCCATCATCTCGCCGGTGTCGTCGCCGACCGAGGAGATCACCGCGAATTCGTCGCCGCCGAGGCGGGCCACCAGATCGCCGCCGCGCAAGGTGCGCGACAGCCGCAGCGTGACGTTGCGGATCAGTTCGTCGCCGACCGGATGGCCGAGCGTGTCGTTGACGTCCTTGAAATGGTCGAGGTCGATATAGAACACCGCGGCCGGCGCCGAGCCGTTGCGCACTTCCTCGATCACGGCTTCCAGCCGTTCGCCGAAGAAGATGCGGTTGGGCAGGCCGCACAGCGGGTCGTGCATCGCCAGATGCCGCAGCCGGGATTCACCGGCGGCGATCGCCACGGCGGTGCGCCGCATGTAGCGCAGCACGAAGGCGGCGAGTAGCGCAAAGCCGGCCAGCGCCACGGCGATGAACGGAATGACGCTCTGGACGATTTCGGCGCCCGGCTGCTTCGGCGTCCAGGCGAAGCGCGTGATTTTTTCGCCGTCCGGGCTGTTGAGCTGGAAGGTGAAGTCGCCCTCCGGCGCCTCGCCTTCTGCGAACGTGCGCAAACTCACGAGGCGCAGTTGCGTGGCGATGGTGGTCAGCACGGCGTTGTCGATGAATTTCACCGAGGCGACGATCGGCGCGCCATGCGTAAACTGCGGATTGTTGTCGGACGGGCGGATCGCGACCGCGGCGATGACCGCAGGCCGGCCCAGAACGCGCCGGATGACGGCGGCTTGCGCCCGCGCCGCGCCGTCGACCGGGGCGACGCGGTTGAGGTGGATCGCGTTCGCCAGGCCCCGCTCACTGCCGCGCATATAGCCGAGCAACGAAGCCAATTCGGGCTTGGCCGAATAGACCCATTCGGTCTCGGCCGCGTTCTTGCCGGTCATCGAATAGATCGGCTTGTTCTGTTCGTCGAAGACAAAGATGTAGTCGTGCTGGAAGAACGTCTCCAGCCAGCTTCCGACCCGCTCATGCACCCAAGCCGAATCGAACGTGACGCGGATATTGCGGACGGCCGCTTCGGAGGAGGCGACGCTTTCGACTTCGCGCAAGACGCCGGTGCCGTAATTGTTCAGCGCGGTCGAGAACAATTGGGTCTCGTGTTCGATGGCGACTTCGTCGGCGCGCTTGGCCGACGACAGCACGGCGACGACGATGCAAACGATCGCGACGGCAACGATCACGCTGATCGGCACCACGACGCTCAAGCGTGCGCGGTCCCAACTGGTGTATTGCCGGTCTTCGGTGTCGCGCAAGCGAGCCGCCCTGGGCAAAGGTGCCGTCCCCTAAAGTGTCATTTCTGTTGCACTTTTCGGATCGGAACCTAGGCCCGAAAGCTTGCTATTGGCTTTCGGCTTTGGCCGGCCGGAGGGGCTGGCGTGCCGCGACGCGGGAATTCAACCGTCGCTGTTAACTAGAGGTAAATGGGTATTTTAATCAAAAAAGCCGGGTTGCCGCCGGGCGAGCCGAGAAACTGAGGGCTTTCAGGCCGGGGTGCGGTAGGGCGGGCGCGGGATGGCGATATGGGCGGCGCGCAGCGCGGTCGACCAGCGCTCCCGCAGATCCTGGAAATAGGGCTCGCCCGGCTCGATGCGGTAATTCACCTCAGGATTGTAGTTATCTCTACGCACCACCAAAAGATCGATCGGCAGCCCGACCGCGAGGTTGGACCGCATGGTGGAGTCCATCGAGATCAGCCCGATCTTGAGCCCGTCATAGAGGTCGGTGTCGTAGCTGATGGCGCGGTCGAGCACCGGCTTGCCGTATTTGTGCTCGCCGATCTGCAGATAGGGGGTGTCGGTGGTGCATTCGATGAAATTGCCGGCCGAGTAGATCATGAACAGCCGCAGGCGCTCGCCTTTGATCTGGCCGCCGAACAGAAAGGCGACGGCGTGATCGACGTCGGCTTCTTCGAGCACCTTGCCTTCGACTTCCTGAATGGTGCGGATGGCACGGCCGATGCGCTGCGCCGCCTGGAACATGGTCGGCGCGTTCAGCAGGGTCTCGCGCTCGCCGGTTTCCGGATTGTCGATGCCTTCGGTGAGCATGCTGCGCACGGTCTGGCTCAACGACAGATTGCCGGAGGAGGCCAGCGCCATGATGCGCTCGCCCGGCTCCGAATAGACGTGCAGCTTGCGGAAGGTCGATACGTTGTCGAGGCCGGCATTGGTGCGCGTGTCGGCGACCATTACCAGGCCGTCACGCACCAGAATTCCGCAGCAATATGTCATGACGTCCGCGCTTTTTTCTTGTTGCCGGGATCGTTAGCTTTGCGACTGCGATTGCTGGCTCGATTGATCGACGTTGACCGCCACAGTCAACGTTTCGCCGTTGCCGCCGTAGCGCGTGCCGCGCACCGGCGATGCGCCGAGGTAATCCAGCCCCGCGGCGACGCGCACATGCGCGTCGGTGGTGCAGATGGCGTTGGTCGGATCGAAGCCGATCCAGCCGTAGTCCTCGACGTAAGCTTCCGCCCAGGCATGGCCGGCGTCCTGCGCGGTCACGCCGTCGGCGCGGTAGAAATGGCCGCCGATATAGCGCGCCGGAATGCCGAGTTGGCGCGCCGCCGCGATGAAGACATGGGTGAGGTCTTGACAGACGCCGCGCTTGAGCTTGAAGGCTTCCGCCGCGGTGGTCACGGTCTGCGTCGGGGTGATGTCGAAGGTGATCTCGCCGTGCACGTTGGCGAGCAACTGGTGCAGCACCGAGAGCGTGCTGGCGCCGTCGCCGGCCTCAGTGCGCGCGTCTTCGGCAAACGCGACGATCGCCTGATCGGGCAGCGTCAAATCGGTTTCGCGCAAGAACAGCGCCGGCGGAAAGCGTTCGACCGCGCCGCGCACGAAGCCGTTGGTGTCCAGCATCTCGACTTCGCCCGTGACCGTGATGGCCAGATGATCGAACGGGCCGTCGGCGGTGAAGGAGTGCGTGATGTTGCCGAAGGCGTCGTCATGCTGGTGCAGCAGACAATCCTGCGACAGGTCGATGCGCCAGTTCGCGACGTATTGCCCATCGTGGTTGCGCGGCGTCAGCCGCAACAACTGCGTCACGCCGTTGGGCGGCGCGTCGTAGTGATAGGTGGTCGCGTGAGAGATACGGATGCGCATGTGGCGTCTGGCTGAATGGCTGCGGTTGGACGGCGTTCTAGCACAGACGTAGTCGCCGCAAGCACCCTCATTTAGATCAGGAACTGCTCTGTGACGGCGCCGCCCAGGCTATTGGTTTCAGTGATGAATTCACTGATGAACTCGTGCAACCCGCGCTGGAAAATACCGTCCATGCGGGAGTTCTGCAGCCGCGCGCGCATGGCGCGGGCCTGGCGCTGCGCCGGGCCCTGGCGGCCATAGGCGCCGGAAATCGCGTCCAGGTTCCGCACGATCGCCTCGTAGCAGGAGGCGAGCGAGCGCGGCAGTTCCTCCTTCAGGATCAGCAGGTCGGCGACCAGCCAGGGCTTGAGGCTGTCGTGGTACACCCAGTGATAGGCGCTGAGCGCCGACACCGAGCGCAGAATCGCCGCCCACTGGAAATAATCGAGCGGGCCGCCGACGCGTTCATTGTCGGGCAGCAGCAGATGATATTTCACGTCGAGGATGCGGGCGGTGTTGTCGGCGCGTTCGATATAGACGCCGAGCCGCGAGAACCAGTAGGCGTCGTTGCGCAGCATGGTGCGGTAGGCCGAGCCGTCGAAGCGCAGCGAGGATTCCTGCACCCAGCGCAGGAAGCGCGACAGTTCCTCGCGCGAGGTCGGGCCATTGCCGTAGCGCTGCAACTCGAGCCAGGTGCCGTTGATCTGATCCCACATCTCCATCGTGAGCGCGGTGCGCACAGCGCGCGCATTGCTGCGCGCCATCTCGAAGCAACTGCGGATCGATGAGGAATTAGCGGTCGAGAAGGCGAGGAAGTCGGTGACGTTTTCCTCGTTGGCCTCGTCGTAGATTTTGAAGAACGCGGTGGCGCAGCCCGCGGTCAGCACCGCGGATTCCCATTCATTGCTGGTGCCGACATAGGCAAGCGGCATCGACGACAGCCGCTGCGTGGCGTCGAGGATGCGCGCCAGATATTCGGCGCGTTCGACGTAACGCGAGAGCCAGTACAGATTATCCGCTGTGCGAGAGAGCATTAAGCGCGCCTCATCCGTCCAACACCCACGTGTCTTTGGTGCCGCCGCCCTGGCTGGAATTGACCACCAGCGAGCCTTCCTTGATCGCGACGCGGGTCAGGCCGCCGGGCACGATGCGGGTGCGGTCGCTGCCGGACAGCACGAAGGGGCGCAAATCGACATGACGCGGCGCGACGCCGGCCTCGACGCATGTCGGGCAGGTCGATAGCGCCAGCGTCGGCTGGGCGATAAAGTTATTCGGCGCGGTCTTGAGCTTGGCGCGGAATTGCTCGATGGCGATCTTGCTGGCGGTGGGTCCGATCAACATGCCGTAACCGCCGGAGCCGTGCACTTCCTTGACCACCAGCTCGGGCAGATGGTCGAGCACATAAGCGAGATGTTCGGGCTCGCGGCAGCGCCAGGTCGGCACGTTTTTCAGGATCGGTTCTTCGTCGAGATAAAACTTCACGACGGCCGGCATGTAGCTGTAGACCGCCTTGTCGTCGGCGATGCCGGTGCCGACGGCGTTGGCCAGCGTGACGTTGCCGGCCTGATAGGCCGACATCAGGCCGGGCAGGCCGAGGATGGAATCGGGGCGGAAGGTCAGCGGATCGATGAAGTCGTCGTCGATGCGGCGGTAGATCACGTCGACGCGCTTGAGGCCTTGCGTGGTGCGCATGTAGACGATTTCGTTTTTCACCAGCAGGTCGCGGCCTTCGACCAGTTCGACGCCGAGCTTGTCGGCGAGGAACGAGTGTTCGTAATAGGCCGAGTTGAACACGCCGGGCGTCAGCAATGCGACGTTCGGATCGCTGCCGGCGCTGAGCGGCGCCACCGATTTCAGCGTGGCCAGCAATTCATCCGGATAATTCTCGACCGGCGCGATGCGGTGGCGCGAGAACAATTCCGGAAACAGCCGCATCATGATTTCGCGGTTCTCCAGCATGTAGGAGACGCCGGAGGGCGTGCGCGCGTTGTCCTCGAGTACATAGAAGGTGTCGGCATCGACGCGCACGATGTCGATGCCGGCGATGTGGACATAGATGTCGTGCGGCACGCGCTGGCCGCTCATCTCGGGCCGGAACGCGGGGTTGCGGAAGATGAGATCGTCGGGCACGACGCCGGCGCGCAGGATCTCGCGCGCGCCGTAGATGTCCTTGATGAACATATTGAGCGCTTTGACGCGCTGGGTCAGGCCCTTTTCCAGGAGCCGCCATTCGGAGCCGGAGATGATGCGCGGGATGACGTCGAACGGAATCAGACGCTCGGTGGAGTCGGCCTCGCCATAGACGGCGAAGGTGATGCCGATGCGGCGGAACAGCAGTTCGGCTTCGCGGCGGCGATAGTCGAGAACGTCGGGCGGCGTTTCCTTCAGCCAGCGCGCCAGCTCGTCATAGGGCGCACGCACGCCGCCATCGCGGCCCTTCATCTCATCGAAGCAGGCACTCATCCGTAACCCCCAGCAGACGGCACACGAACGCTACACTCACAGGCCCGATAACCGTCCCCCTCACGCTCCTCTGGAGCCGTTTTGGGGACAAGCGCGCATTGTCCCCAACCGCTGACCGGCTCCGCTCGCCTTCTTGGTCTAATCTGCAAGCTTTAGGCCAAGAATAGTGCGACACAAACGGCAAAAACCGAGCGAATCCACCTATTTGAGTGCCCGAGCCCCTGGCGGCCGCGTCAATTGCTGCCTAAAAATTGTGCGCATCGCCGTGCGCGAATACAAGGCCGGGCCGGCGCATTGGTTCCGCCGTAACTTGAGCGTGGCGCTTTGCCACGCTAGGTCTGGCAACGCGCTTTTCCAGAGGGAATTCATGTCCGAACTTGTCACCGCGGCCATCCTCGTAATCGGCGACG
>JANMSZ010000402.1:0-2231 GCA_031389925.1 Hyphomicrobiales bacterium
GAAGAGCGCGACCAGAGCTATTTCCTGTTCGGCACCACGCGCGAGCAGCTCGACATCCTGCGCTTTCCGCTCGGCGAGCGCGGCAAGGCCGAGACCCGCGAACTGGCCCGCAAATTCGGCTTGGCGATCGCCGACAAGCACGACAGCCAGGACATCTGCTTCGTGCCGACCGGTCATTACGCCGACATCATCGAGCGGCTGAAGCCGGGCGCCGCGGAAGCCGGCGACATCGTCGATCTCGACGGCAAGGTGCTGGGCACGCATCCGGGCATCAATCATTTCACCGTCGGTCAGCGCAAAGGCCTTGGCATCGCGTCCTCCGCGCCGCTTTACGTCGTGCGGCTCGACGCCGAGCAGCGCCGCGTCGTGGTCGGATCGCGCGACGCGCTGCGCACCAGCCGCATCGTGCTGCGCGACGTCAATTGGATCGGCGATACCGCCATCGACGAGGCGCTCGCCGACGACCGCTGCGAAGTCTTCGTGAAAGTGCGTTCGTCGCGGCAGCCGCAGGCGGCATGGTTGCGCCATTCTAAGACAAGCACTGGCGCGGCCGGCTACGAGGTCGAACTGGCGGCCGGCGAGCATGGCGTTTCGCCAGGCCAAGCCTGCGTGTTCTACGACGCCGGCGAGGGCCAGGCGCGCGTCTTGGGCGGCGGCTTCATCAAGAGCGCGGTGAAGGCAGCCGACACGCCGCCCGCGGAAGCCGCTTTCAAGTCCGTCGCGGCCGAGTAGACTGCCCGTATGGCGGACATCGACAAAGCAGGCGTTGCGAAAGCCTATGCCCGCTGGGCGCCGATCTACGATTTCGTCTTCGGCAAGGTGTTCGAATCCGGCCGCGGCGCGGCGATTGTTGCCGCCGAGCAGGCGTGCGGCGCCGGCGGCGGGCGCATTCTTGAAGTCGGCGTCGGCACCGGCATCTCGCTGCCGGATTACGGACGGCACAACACCATCGTCGGCGTCGATCTGTCCGAGCCGATGCTGCGCAAGGCGCACGAGCGCGTCGCCGCCCATGGACTTCATCACGTCGAGGTATTGTCGGTGATGGACGCCATGAACATGGCGCTGCCTGACGGCTCGTTCGACGTGGTGGTGGCGCAGTTCGTCATCACCACGGTGCCCAATCCGGAAGCCACGCTCGATGAGTTCGCCCGCGTCATCAAACCGGGCGGCGAGATTGTGCTGGTCAACCATATCGGCGCCGAAAGCGGACCGCGCTGGCTGTTCGAATTCTGCTTTGCGCCGCTGGCGAGACAGCTCGGCTGGCGGCCGGAATTTCCGTTCAAACGCCTGACCGATTGGGCGCAGCACCATGGCGGCGTGCAACTGATCGAGCGCAGGCCGATGCCGCCGATGGGGCATTTCTCGCTGATCCGCTTCAAACGCGTTTAGCGCGCGTCAAATCTAGACGGAACTTTGCAGTCCACCTGGCCGTTATCCTGCGCATGAGCGCAGGGAGATAGGCCGTGAACATCCGCATTATCAGGCTCGCCGCGGTTTCGATTATGACGCTGCTGCCGACGCTCGCCGTGGCGCAGACGGCGCCTAAACCTTCCACGCCGATTGCGCCGAAGACCGAGCAACTCGATCCGAAGGCCTGCGCCAGTTCGGACACCCAGGCGACGGTCGGGTTGGGCAACATGGGCGGCGACATGCAGATGCAGAAGAACGGTAACCTGAGCGAGAAGCTGGCGCGTTCGGACGGCGTGATCTGTCCGCCCGCCCATGTCGATCCCGAAATCAGGGTGCCGACCCCGCCGGGCGGCGCCGCGATGCCGGTGATCCCGCCGCCGGGCAGCCCGGGTGGCGACCAGTCGTTGCAGCCGAAATAGAGCGTCAACTTGACAGGCTTTGCCGCGGCTTCCTATATCGCGGCCGTTCCGGCAGTCAGCGATTGCCGAAATGGCGGGGTAGCTCAGTTGGTTAGAGCAGCGGAATCATAATCCGGAGGTCGGGGGTTCAAATCCCTCCCCCGCTACCAGTTCAAAGCAGTCAAATCAGGCTTTAGCGGCTATTCGAGCGGGATGATCGTCTCGCGCTTGAGCACGGCCTTGCGGTACTTTTGCAGGCTGTAGAACTGCTCCAGGACACTGGAAAGCAGGCTCAGCAGCACACCCTTGTTGTCATGCTCGCTGTCGATCAGGGCGACCATGGCCTGCTGCTGGCGCAATTGCACCAGGGCGTCGTCCAATCTGCGGTCAATATCCGCCAATTCTCGTAACTTGGTCTGCATT
>JANMSZ010000254.1:0-1695 GCA_031389925.1 Hyphomicrobiales bacterium
TCGATCACGCTGCATCAGAAGGTGATGCGCGGCGACGACCTGATCGTTGAGGCGCATGTCCAGGTCGCCTTCGTCTCCGGTGGCCGCGCCCGGCCAATCCCGAAGCCGCTGCGCATCGCCATGAAGGCCGACCAGGACTCGGGTGGGGCAGCCTGATAAAACATCCCGTGCAGCGAACGTCTGAGGAGACCCATCATGTCGCGTCCGCCGTTTCCGCCTTTTACGCTTGAGACCGCTCGCCAGAAAGTGCGCATGGCGGAAGATGGCTGGAACAGCCGCGATCCGGTGCGCGTGTCGCTCGCTTACACTGAAGACAGCCGCTGGCGTAACCGCGCCGAGTTCTTTCAGGGCCGCGCCGCCATCGTCGAATTCCTGACGCGCAAATGGGCGAAGGAGCAGGACTACCGGCTGATCAAGGATCTGTGGGCCTTCGACGGCAACCACATCGCGGTGCGCTTTCAATATGAATGGCGCGATGCGGGCGGAAACTGGTTTCGTTCGTACGGCAACGAGCAGTGGGAGTTCGACGCGCAGGGCTTGATGGCGCGGCGCGAGGCCAGCATCAACGATGTCGCCATCAAGGAAAGCGACCGGCGCTTTACGTGGACCGCGCCGGGCGCGCGGCCGGCGGATGTGCCGGGGCTGGGCACCGATCCGTTCTGATATAGAAATCGGGTGGAGCGGCCTGAGGTCGCTCCCTATATGAGCGCCATGGATACGAACTTCGCCCTCTTCGAAACCGCCATCGGCGCTGTCGGCATCGCCTGGAACGCGCGCGGTTTGATCGGCGTGCAGTTGCCGCATGCGGACGAAGCCAAGACGCGGACGCGCATGCGCCAGCGGTTCCCCGATGCGCAGGAGGCGTCGCCGCCGTCCGAAGTTCAGGCCGCGATCGATGGCATCGCCGCGCTGTTGCGTGGCGAGCCGCGCGATTTGAACGGCGTCAAGATCGACGACAGCGAGACGCCGGAGTTCAACGTCAAGGTCTACGCCATCACGCGCAAGATCCCGCCGGGCCGCACGCTGACCTATGGCGAGATCGCGACGCAACTCGGCGACAAACTCTTGGCGCGCGACGTCGGCCAGGCGCTCGGGCAAAATCCGTGTCCGATCGTGATGCCGTGCCATCGCGTGCTTGCCGCTGGCGGCAAAAGCGGCGGCTTCTCTGCCGTGGGCGGCGTCGTCACCAAATTGAAATTGTTGTCGATCGAAGGCGCGCAGCCGTGCGGGCCGACCTTGTTCGAGAATTTGCCTTTGGTGGCAAAGCGCTAGGCGCTCTCGCGGACTCATGTTAATGCCCATTACATGAAATGGGGCAAAGGATCGAGCAGCGGGCAGGGCGAGGGTGAAAGCCCGCGCGGCTATCATCACGGCGATCTCAAGGAAGCCTTGGTGCGCGCCGCGCTGCAGTTGATCGCCGAAAAAGGCCCGGCCGGATTCACGTTCGCCGACGCTGCGCGCTGGGCCGGTGTCAGCCCGGCGGCGCCCTATCGCCATTTTCGCGGCCGCGACGAATTGCTGGCCGACGTCGCGCGCCGTGGCTTCGAACAATTTACGCTGGCGCTGAGCAAAGCCTGGAATGACGGCAAGCCGGATTTGATGGCCGCCTTCGACCGGCTCGGCAAAAGCTATCTCGATTTCGCCAAGCGCGAGCCGTCTTATTACTCGGCGATGTTCGAGGCCGGCGTGCCGCTC
>JANMSZ010000430.1:0-3548 GCA_031389925.1 Hyphomicrobiales bacterium
GCGCGGATATCGCTCTTTACACAAACGCTTGAAGTCACGCCGGAAGATGCAAGGCGGTTAGAAAAGCCAGCGGCTGGACTATATTTTGATTGGGCACCCGATACCAGACGATACGTGCCGCATGTTGATAAGCGAACGCCATCAGCATGACCGCCCGGGGAATCGCACCCTCGCACGCCGCAACTTACGAACGTGCACGACGACTAGCTAACCTAGCAACCTGGACCGTTGCACTTCAGCGCCGCAGATTGAAAACAAATGAGCCAGAAGACGCAGAATTTTTGTTTCGCAGATGGACCGATTTCCAATTTCTCATAGTGGCTCTAACTCGATTACGGCGCGCGGCGCATCTCGCAACCAAAGTGCATCCGGTCAAAGCCGCCTTGCAAGCAGCAATCGATGAATTTGACGCGACACTTCCGATGTTAAAGACGATGCGCGATACAGCCGAACACATCGATGACTACGCGATAGACCGAGGCAAGAATGCCCACATTGCACGTGGGAGTCTCGAAGTAGGCGTAGTCGGCGACACAGTCTTTCAGTGGATAGGTTATGAATTGAATGCCGACACAGCCCTTACAGCCGCACAACGTCTATTCAAGGCGATCAGAGACGCCGCAAATTTGGTCCCCTCTGAGAACTAAGTTTCGCCGTCATTGCCGGGCTTGACCCGGCAATCCATGGGCGGCTTCCGCATCGGCAGACTTACGTAAGACCTTCATCCACGCGACTAAGTCATGGATGCCCGGGTCAAGCCCGGGCATGACACCGAGTGTATCGCGCCTGCGCTCTCTCACTCGGCCTCTTGGTGGCGCTAGCGAAACCCCGCCACCAGCGCGACCACGCGCCCGTCTAGGCCGCTAAAACCGTGATAGCCCTTGGCCTGGCAGGGATCGCCGTCATTCGCCCCGCCATCGAGCCAGACGACACGCGCCTTGCCGCCGGACCAGCGAATGAACGGCTCGACGCCGGCCGGCTGCGTGAAACGACAGCCGTCCCGGCGGTGGTGAATCACCAGCGTGCGCGGCAGCTTAGCGGGCGAGCCGAGGATACTGGCGACATTCTGCCGGCCGCCGGATTCATTGGTGAGAAAGCCCGACGTGAGCACCAGCGCATCCGGCCGTGCGCCGCGCGCAATCCCTTGCGCCGCGCGCTGCGTGCCGCGGCTGGTGCCGACCACCGTGACCGGCCGTTTGATCTTGGCCATGTAGTCGACCGCGGCGGCGAGATTGACATCGGCATCGACGACCAGCACGGCGAGGCCATGCGCCATATAAGCGGCGCGGGTGCGTACCAGTTGATTGCCTTTGAGCTGCCCGATGGTGCCGCCGGGGCCGGCGGCAATGCCGCCATCGCCGCCGGGCATCAGGATCACGCTGGCCGTGGGCGCGGCCGGGCGCAGCAGTACGGCCTGCGAGCCCCCAATGCTCACGGTCTCGTCGGCGCGGGCGATCCCGCCGGCGGACAAAACGAAGACGGCGGCCAGTGAACACAAAACGCGCTTCTGGCGCCGGCGAAATATTTCAATCATCTTTGTTGCACTTCTATTGCTCTTGGCGTGGCCCCAAATCCTAGCCGCGCTGAAACGCAAAAGAAAGCAGGGCATGACGGGCTAAACCACCGCCACGCAATCGATCTCGAGATCGAACGGCCCCGGCCACGAGTGGATGTACATGAAGATGCGCGACGGCGCGTCGTTCGGGAAATAGCGGTCATAGACCGCGTTGAAGGTCGCGAAGTTCGCCGGGCCCGGCGTGCAATAGACATTGCACTTGAGTACCTGCGTCAGCGACGAGCCGGCGGCCGTGAGGCACGTCTTCAACTGCGCCATCACCCTCTCGCATTGCTCTTCGAACGGCACGGGCTTGATCTCGCCGGTCTCCGGATCGAACGGCGGGATGCCCGACAGAAAGACGAAGCCGTTGGCGATGGTAACCGGATAAACTTGGCCGTTTTTCCGGTAGCTCTCCAGGTAAGTCGAGATCGGCTCGACGCGCAGGCGTTGGATCATGGCGGTTCCTTTCATGGAACCGCGATCATAGGCGGCGCGTGAGCCAAGAAGATTCGGTCGCGGCCGAAGTGTGTGTGTGCAAACAAAAAGTTCCGCGTCGCGCGCACCCGCCATCATCGCTCTACCGCGCTACCGCACGCGACCAAGAAGTCACAGTCGACCTTGTCATTTCGTGCGGCCATTTTCCGTAAGAGACTATCAAGAAAAATGGGGTTTCCTGTCAGACGAGGGAGACACCGATGACCCATCCCGTGTCACGCGCCGTCGTCGATGATTTTTACGGGGCCTATATCTCGCGCGATGCCGCGCGGATCGCCGCCTTCCTCGACGACGATGTCGAGTGGCACGTCACCGGCCCCATCGAAGTGATGCAAGTCTGCGGCTATTGGCGCGGCAAGGCCGCCGTCACCGAGCGCTTCGCGAACACCATCCCGAAGATCATTCGCTTCAAGAGCCTGGAGATCGAGTCTCTGCTGGTCGACGGCGACAGCAGCGCCATGTTCGGCCGCATCTCCTGTGTCCACCTCGCCACCGGCCGTTCGATCTGCCACCGCATCGCACACATCGTGCGCTACCGCGACGGCAAGGTCGTCCATTACCGCGTCATCAACGACAGCCTGGACGCGGCCGAACAATATGTCGGCCATCGCATCGATCTGAAGAGCGATGCGCCGCTCGCACCCTGCGACGATTTCGTGGTGGTGTAGGCGCTCCCTTCTTACCCTCTCCCCTTGCGGGAGAGGGTGCCGAGCGAACTCTTGTGAGCGAGGCGGGTGAGGGGTCAGCGTCCACGGACTCCTCCTGCGGATCCTGCTAAACTCCTCCCAACCAAAAACGGGAGGACACCATGACAATAAAATCGACACTCGCCGGACTCGTCTTGGCGTCATTCGCTGTCATCGGCGCGGCAAACGCCGCCGAGCCTTACGGAACCTGGACGCGGCCTTCGACCGGCACGCAGGTCAGCTTCTACAATTGCGGCGGCAAGCTGTGCGGCAAGATCGTCGCCGTCAAGGATCAAGCCCGCAAGAACACCGTCGGCACCGTCATCATGAAGGGCGCGGCGAAATCTGGCGACAACACCTGGAAGGGCGACCTGCTCGACGTCGAATCCGGCAAGACCTATTCCGGCGTCGTCACGCTCGAGAGCGCCAGCGCGCTCAACCTCAAAGGCTGCGTCGCCGCCGTGTTCTGCAAGGGCGAGACCTGGGTCAAGTGAAGGCTTAGTGCGCCAGTATGTCTTTTGCTAACTCGTCTCATTTGACGCGGTTTTACAACGAATAAAAGACTTGGAATAAAATCTACGGCGGTTCGGAACGTCTTTGCGGTTGTCTCGTTAGAGAGCCATACCAACAGAGGATGAACCGCCATGGCCACGAAAGAACCCAAGCAACTCGACGAGCTGTTCCACGACACGCTCAAGGATATTTATTTCGCCGAGAAGAAAATTCTCACGACCTTGCCGAAGATGGCCAAGGCCGCCCAGGCGCCGGACCTGAAAAAAGCCTTCGAGAAGCACAAGACCCAGACCGAA
>JANMSZ010000444.1:0-5152 GCA_031389925.1 Hyphomicrobiales bacterium
CATGTCCTTGGGCGACAGCGCCATCGGCTTCCAGTCGAGCCCGCCTTCGAGCACCAGCGGACGGCCCGCGTTGCGCGCACCGGTATATTGTTCGTCCAGCTCCTTCTTGAGCCGCTCGAACTGCGGCTCCGACAGTATCGCACCTTCGGCGCCACCATAGACCAGCGCGCCGGACGGCCGCGCCGCGTTATCGAGCAGCGCCTTGTTCCACTTCGCCGCCGCGTTATGCGTGTCGACGGCGACCGCCGCCGCCTCGAGTGGGCTCAGGCCGTAATAATCGTCGAGCGGATTGAACAAAGTGAGATGCAGGATCGGCGGCACTTTAGAGTCAAGGCTGGCCGCGCTTTGATCGAAGCGCACGGTCGAGCCGGCGACGGTGTAGTCGAAGCCCTGCGGCCAGCCGTCCGGCCCCGGCACCACCTTCATGCGGTCGGGCCGCAGCGCGTAGAGCTCGCGCACCTGCTGCGCGGCGCCCTCGCCGCCCAGGCCGACCGCCTCGATATAGGCGTTGCCGGCGAGCAGCAGATGCGACGCCACGCTTTCCATGAACGACGCGCCGTCCTGGCGCGGGTTCGGCCGCGCGATCAGATCGAGCAGCGGATGCGCGGTCAGCTCGCGGGCGCCGTCATAGAGCACGAAGGTGAGCGCGCCGATACTCTCGGCGGTCAGCCGCACCGCGCGGTGCACGATGGCGTTCTTGGTGTAGCCCTCGCGCGTCAGCGCCGTATAGTCGCGCGGCGTCCAGCGGGCGCGGCCGCCCGACTCGATGGCGATGAGGCGCGCGGTCCGCGACGCCTTTTGCTCCGCCGGGCGGAGCATGGATTTCAGACGATTGAACATAAAAAAAAAAGCCCGCTTATGGCGGGCTCCCCTTTTGGATGTAGATAAACGCTTATGCTGCGTCAGCTATAAAATAGCCGTGATTCTTGGCTTGGTAATGAACCACATTTGGCGCGATTCCGATTTCATCGGAAATCTTGTCAAGCGTG
Source organism: Hyphomicrobiales bacterium (assembly GCA_031389925.1). Lineage (GTDB taxonomy): Bacteria > Pseudomonadota > Alphaproteobacteria > Rhizobiales > Xanthobacteraceae > Pseudolabrys. Next base: position 990 of record JANMSZ010000444.1, read on the forward strand.
AACGGCGAAACCTCGCCACGTTCGCCTAAGCGCTTCTTCAGAAATTTCGCGGGAGCAAGCAACTCAGCGGCGAACGCTCTGCTTGCTTGCTGGTCGCGAGTGCGCGCTCTCGTTACGAGACGCGAAGAATTATCATTTTCGGACCAAGTTAGAAATGACGCCCTTGCCGCTGCGAACTTCCGGTGAGCGGAGTTCGAGCCCGCCAGAGAGAGCCTCACATTATCATCTTCTCGCACAACCGCACCGGAGATAATGGGAGCCGAGCTCGCATCTATACCCGCCTCTATGCCAATGCCAGGATCTATACGTAGCTTTTCGAAGAATGCCATTGCCCCTGACGGATCATCATGCGCGATACCAAACGCTTCGCGAGCAGCATTTGTTGCGCGATAGCCCCACTCAAAAGCACGAGTAGTAGTATCAGCCGGTTTCTTAGCCACACGTAGCGCAGTAATATCCACCGCTTTTGCCTGCGCCAATGCTTTTGAAATGGCACTTGTCAAATCAACAGCGCGACTGAAAGTTCCTAAATTTGTTGCCTCGCAAAGGTCGGCAAGCATCGATTCGGATATTTCACTCGCAATACCATCCATCGCAGCGTCAATTTCCGGATGAGAGATATACGGCGACAAGCCCATCGAGCCGATCAAGCGACAATAAGCCTCTTCGTCTTTTGCTGTCTTTGTAACGCGCTCCCAAGCATCGTGCGCCGTAGAGGTTTTGATGCCGTCGTCACTAAGCTTTTGCAAAACCTTCTCAATAAAGGAGCCAAATTCCGTGCGCACTTGATTGGTCGCAACCGAGGCGACCACATTCTCAAAGAAATTCAGTTGCGCAAACCGTAAATAGGCGGGACGTGATAGAATTTCGATTTTATCACCTGCGGGTGAAAAAGTTGCATCGGGAAGAGCAAATCCGTTCCTTGCGGCACCGAGCCAATGACGAGACCGAAAATCTTGCTCGGCATCTTCACGATCTAGTTTCCGCGGCTCGTAAAGGAAGGCCCACCAATTTAGCGCTAACCATTCAACGAGGTGATAAACGGGAATGCTCAAGTAAGAATTTTTTTCGCCGTTATCGGCTTCGTATGCGGTAATCGATTTTTCACCAACAACTACTTCAACGCGCGCAATAGAGCTATCGAGCAGCAAATTGCCGCCCTTCCCTGGGTTTGCAGGCCACTGCAAACCGACTGAGAACGCATCTGCTATTTGAAGTTCTTCGGCCATTGCCATCGATCTTCTAACGGGTACCCATGATATTCGCCGTTCCCACTATTTGTGAGCCTAGCTTCATATAAGACATCCTCGTCGAGGTACCAAACATACCGCGGATAGCCATTTTCCCACACCATGGAAACACGCTCGTCCGAGACAGCCTCTCTTAAGGCTCGAGTCGCTTCTAAATTGCTCCATTTGGAGGGACATCTGCTCGCATGCCCGACCCGAGAGCCTATTGGACCGGCTTTCGAGCCGGGGGACCGGTGATATGGACTTCCTGTATAGCGGACCTTTGCCGCTGCTACCTTTATTGCCTTAGTGAATTGGTTAGTCGCAAATGCCGACAGGGCGTCAAAGTTAAGCATTTCCTTGACTTTAAAGGACGCAACCGACTTGCCTTGAGTGGGTCTCTTTAACGCCATCCTCTTAAGGCTCCGAAAGGACTATTGTAAAAGTCCTGACATGGCATTTTTGACTTCGCCTCACATTACTCTAGATTTGGGTTCCGTTGTAGGCCAGCCTTGTCGCCCATTGGACGACACTGCTCACAACCACCTTACCCTCGGCTCGCCCCTCGCCCCGTGAGTCAGCGCCGTCACCGCCCAGACCAGCGCGTCGAGCCGGTCCGGCGAGCGCCCCGATGACAAGCCGTCCAAGCCGAAGTCGCACATCTCGTCTTCCAGCGCGGGAAACACGCCGGCGTGTTTGACGCGGCCTTGTTCGTAGAGTTGCGACACCGGCTCGGCGCGCAGATATTTGCCGCGCGTCGCGCGCACGGTGATCACCGGCACGCTCGCATCCGCCTCGCGCATCACGGCTTTCACCATGTCGCCGCCCATGTTGATTTCCGCCACAAGCGCGTCGGCCTGCAGCCGCCGCCACAACGCGATGGCTTTCACCGCCCAGCTTTGCGGCGTGAGGCCGCCGGTGGTCTCGTCCGCCACGACGTAAATGGTGCCGTCATCGGCGCGCCCGGCGGCGACGATGCCGCAGGCGTCGGCGCCATCGCGTGCCGAGGCCGGCGGATCGACCGCGACCACCACCCGCGCGAGCGGCGGCGCTACCGTCACGCGGCAAGCCTCAAGACCGGCCCGCGACCACAGCGCGTCGTTGCGCTCCTCGACGATCTCGCCGTCGATTTCCTGCCGGCCGAGGCGCGTGCCGCGATAGCGCGCCAGGATTGTCTCGATGAAATCCGGCGCCAGGTTGAAAGCATTGTCGATCGTGCCGGCGTGCGTCACCGCGGTGCGCGGATCTGCGATCAGCCGCTTGAGCAACGCGATCGGCCGCGGCGTGGTCGTCACCACCTGCCGCGGCCGCTCGCCAAGGCGCAGTCCGAATTGCAACATGTCAAAAGTAGCTTCGGCATGACGCCACTTGGCGAGTTCGTCGAGCCACGCGGCCGAGAATTGCGGCCCGCGCAGCCTTTCGTAATTTTCCGCGGTGAAGACCTGCGCCACCGCGCCGTTTTTCCAGCGCAGCCGCCCGCGAGACGATGTCCATTTCGGCCGTTCATCGTGGTGATGAACCGCAAGAAGTCCGGACACGCCCTCGACCATGACCTCGCGCGCGTCGTTTTCGGTCTCGGCAATCAGCGCAATGCGTGCCTTGGGATCGCGCAGCGCAATGCCGCGCACCCACTCGGCGCCGGCGCGGGTCTTGCCGGCGCCGCGTCCGCCAAGGATGAGCCAGGTCGTCCATGCCCGGCCGCTATTGGCTCGTTCGGGCGGACGTTGATGGTCATGGGCCAGAAAGCCGAAGTCGGCTCCGGTTGCCTCAAGCCAGTTCGCCTTTCGGCTGAGCAGGAATTCCGGCAGCGCAAGCGCGTCGACTTTCAATAAATCCTCGAATGCGTCGCGCAAGTTCGTTGCGGAATTCGTCAATATCGCGGGGAACGGGGTCGTCGTCGGCGTCATCGGGCGGCGTCACTTCGTCGGTTTTGGTCAGCGCCGCGATTTCGCGCAGCGCGCGCGAAATATTGGCGAGCGAACGGGCGCTGGCGTCGGCTTCGGCCGGGTTATTGGGGTTGATCTGGGCGGTGACGCGTTTGATGGCGTCGAGCGCCTCCTCGGTTCCGGTCATCAGCCGCTCCGCCAGCGCAAGGCGCTGCTCGGGCAGCAACGGATTGGCGGCAACAAGCGGCGCGCGCGGCTGTTCGGCCGGCGGCGTCAGGACGGCGGCACCGCCCAGCGCTTTGACAAATTCGAAAGTCGCAACACGCGCGCGCCGGTGGCGCCAGCCTTCGCGCCGCACGATCGCGTAAAACGGATCTTTGGTGATGCCGAGCATGGCGGTGATGTCGGCGACCGGCGCCAGCGTCTGCTCGTACAAGCGCCGGGCTTCGGCCAGCAACTCGGGTGCGATGACCTTTTTGGCGACCATGACGAACCTCCCCCGCCCATAAAAAAAACGCCGGCAAATGCCAGCGCTCTCAAACTCTCGGTATGTGTCTTCAGGCCGCTAGTGTCCCGATTCCGAAGTTGCCTGTCTTTGCAGAGCCTTCCGATGCGAACACTAGTGCGACAGCGTCGCGATCACGATCAGCGCCATGATGGCGACGATCAGCAGGCCTTGCGCCAGGCGCGTCGCACTACGCGGTTGCTCGAGCATATCGAATGGGTCCGGAGGGCGCGCCATGGCGACCGCACCCTCGCGGTTTCCGTGCGGCGGCTCAAGCAAAAACAACTCATCATTTCGTTATAACGCCGGGTGCGAGACTCATAACTGTTGTCAGAAGCCCGCATAGAACCTGCGTTTGTCCGCGCGTCACCGCCACTTAGTGTGTGGTGAACAAGACAAAATAAACCACCGCAAACAAAACAATCACACCGGCCATGCTGGTGAGCAGCACATACAAGACGGGGCGGCCGGGCTTGGCGCCCCGCGCCTCGGTGGCGGTTTCGACGATTTGTTGGTTCTCGACATGCGGCATTCGCGTTCTCC